>JAVBNP010000288.1:0-3838 GCA_031551455.1 Bacteroidales bacterium
GGCCGATTTTTTCCCTTCGTAAACGAATGAAAACGGCGGAACTTTACCTTTGGCAAAAAGTTGTTCCGTTTGATTCTTGACATCCGAAGGCGAAGCCGACTTTTGCCCAAACGTTGTCGGGAGAAAAAACAAGATCGATAAAATACCGTAAAATAAGATTTTCATGCGATAACTATTTTTTGAAACATTATTAATTTACTTTTTTATACCGAATCATTAACGAGGCATGTTGCGTGGGAATGAAGATATCGAATCCCGACATCATTTCGGCACCCGTCTTTTCGATACGAAGGCCGTAATCTTCGTAATGCAATTCGTACACGGCATTTTTTTCGAGTCCCGACGGTTTTATTTGAATTGAATTATCGGGGCTGTCCGCGCGACGAAATGCGAGAATGATGCCGTCGTTTTGTTCCGGTCGATTCATCTGATATGCCAGCCAAACACTATTGCGCGTATAATTTTTGGCTGGCGTCAACGGATAGAAATCGCCGTAATAATACGGACGCAATTCTTTGAAATCCTTGATTCGCTTTTGCATCATCGGTATCGGCTCCGAATTTTTGCCCGTTATTTCCCAAAACATTCCCATTACGGCTCCCAAACAGGAACGGAACGTATAATTGTCGGTTTTGTACACACCCGTACCGTGGACGGGTAAATAAAAATTCAGCGCATAAGTGTGACAGTGCCTGCCTTCCGGTTCCGTATAATTGTAATCGCTCGACCAAAAAGGCGAACTGCGCGATACCGTTTCGAGGTCGATTCGTCGCCCTCCGCTGGCGCAATTGTCGATCAACAAGTTCGGAAAACGTACCAACAAACTGTCCCAAAAGGCATAAAGTCCTTCAATATGCCTGATTTGCGTCATTCCGATTCTGTCCGGTTGATCGTTGGCATTCCAATATAATATCGGATCGATGTTGCAATCCTGTCGATAATAGTCGATTCTTTCTTTTTTCAGAAATTCGGTAACATGTTCGGTTACCCATCGGAGCGCATCCGGGTTTCCCAAATTGAATACGCGACTTTCTCTTTCGGGAATTGATAACAACCATTCGGGATGTTCGCGTCCCATTTCCGATCCGGGACGTACGCGTTCGGGCTCGAACCAAACCATGAATTTGGCTCCCGTGGAATGCACGGCATCCGCAAGCGGACGCAGCCCGTTCGGGAAACGGGTTTTGTCCACGCTCCAATTTCCGATATTATGCAACCACGTGCCGTCTTCGATATTCAGCGTATACCAACCCGCATCGAGCCAAAATACTTCGGGGATCAGATTAAATTGTTTGTATCTGTCCACGATCGCCAAAGCGAAATTTTCCGTCAAACATTCGTATTCGCCGCACGGAGCGGGATCACCGTAATCCAACATACTCGATAAAGGCGATTCGGCAAACTTTCCGTCGATTTTTCGGGAATGATGCGCGAGAACAAATCTGCGAAACATGTTGTGCCCGACCATACGATCCTCGCCGTTCCAAAAAAGCAGGCAAATTTTCGGTGTTCGGATTTCTTCTTTCGGATAAAGCGTGATTCGCATTTTACCCATGCCCGATTTCATCGAAATTGTTTTTTCGTCGGTTTGCAGCAGATCGGCAAACCAACTTCCGGTCCAACCGATTGCCGCTACGATTCCTTGCGATCCGGGCATTTCGATGTTGAAAAAGGGCAAAGCGTCGTTATCGGAGGAACGTCCCGCAGGTTGAACGATGCTGACGGTTTTTCCCGGTTGCATATCTTCATCGAACGGATGAAAATCGACTTTACGCACATTGCTTCCCAAGTTTCGATGGAGCACAAATGTTCCTTTTTCGGTTGAGGAAAAAGATTGATCCACAACGGCGGCTTGCTCGATCAGCGGAGTGTTTTTGTCGGAAGCGTTGTAGAAATTCACCACCCATTCGGCAACGGGAAAGTCGTCGAATAAAGTAACCGTGCATTTGACGACAAGTCCCGTGCGTTTATCGGAATAAGAGTATCGGTACATTTCCGTTTTCGGTTCGGTTGCGGGCAATTTTTCCGCTCGATAATCCCAACCGGTGATGAAATCGGCTGATTTTTTTCCTCCGTAAATAAACGAAAACGGCGGAATTTTGCCTTTGGCAAAAAGTTGTTCCGTTTGTTTTTTGACGTCTGAAGGCGAGGTCGGCTTTTGTCCGAATGTTGTCGGGGAAAAAATCAAAACCGACAAAACACAGAAAAACAAAACTTTCGTATAACGGTTATTTCGATGCATATCCAAATAAAATTTCATGCGTTAATTTACTTTATTGTATCGAATTAATAATGAGCTTCGTTTTTCGGGAATAAAAATATCAAAACCGTTCATGATTTCGCTTCCCGTTTTTTTAACGCGAAGACCGTAATCCTCGTAATATAATTCATATTGCGTGTTTTTTTCGAGTCCCGACGGTTTGATTTGAACGGAATCATCCGGGCAATCCGCACGACGAAAGGCCAAAATAATCCCGTCGTTTTGTTCCGGACGGTTCATTTGATACGCCAACCAAGCATCGTTACGAAGGTAGGTTTTGGCGGGTGTGAGCGGATAATAATCGCCATGAAAATACGGGCGTAACTCCTTGAATTCGGCGATTCGTTTTTGAATGGTCGGTATCGGATCCGAATATTTTCCCGTTATTTCCCACCACATGCACATTGTGGCGTTCAGCCCGGAACGAAAAGCATAATCGTCGGCGTTGAATACGATGGTACCGTGAATAGGCAAGTAGAAGTTCATTGCATAGTTGTGGCATTGTTTGCCTTCCGATTCCGTGTATTCGTAATCGCTGGCCAACAAAGGATAACTGCGCGAAGTCGTTTCCAAGTCGATGCGTCGCCCGCCGCTGGCGCAATTATCGATCAACAAATTCGGAAATCGTACCAACAAACTGTCCCAAAAAGCATAAAGTCCCTCGATATGTTTGATTTGCGTCATTCCGATTCGGTCCGATTTGTCGTAGGCATTCCAATGCGGCAACGGATCAATGTTGCAATCCTGTCGGTAATAATCGATCCTTTCTTTTTTCAAAAATTCGGTAACATGTTCGGTTACCCATCGAAGCGCGTCCGGATTTCCCATGTTAAATACACGACTTTCCCTTTCGGGAATTGCCAACAACCATTCGGGATGTTCGCGTCCCATTTCCGATCCCGGACGTACGCGCTCGGGTTCAAACCAAACCAAAAACTTTGCCCCGACGGCATGTGCGGCATCGGCCACCGGCTTCAATCCGTTCGGATAGCGTTTTTTGTCAACACTCCAATTACCTATATTGTGCAACCAAGTGAGGTCTTCTTTATCCAAAGTGTACCATCCGGCGTCTAACCAAAATACTTCGGGGAGAATGTTGAATTGTTGTTGCCGTTCGATCATCGCCACGGCGAATTTTTCCGTCATGCATTCCGTCACGCCGCAAGGTAGCGGATCGTCGCCGTCGAAACTGCTGCATAAAGGCGCTTCGGGAACTTTTCCGTCAATTTTTCGGGTATAATGCGCAAGAATGAATCGGCGAAATTGATTGTGTCCGACCATGCGATCCTTATCCTTCCAAAAGAACAAACAAATTTTCGGAGTCCGCATGCTTTCTTTCGGATAGAGCGTGATTCGCATTTTTCCCATACCCGATTTCAACGAAATCGTTTTTTCGTTGACGGCCGACACATCGGCAAACCAACTTCCCGTCCAACCGATGGCGGCAATTATTCCCCGCGATCCCGGCATTTCGATGTTGAAAAACGGAAAAGCCGCATAGTCGGACGAACGTCCGCCCGTTTGAACAATGTTGACGGTTTTTCCCGCTTGTATTTCCTCGTCGATCGGTTGAAAATC
>JAVBNP010000256.1:0-7649 GCA_031551455.1 Bacteroidales bacterium
ACAATTTAAAAATTTAATATCGGGACTCGCGAAGTTTCGGAGTTTGATATTTATTTATTTTCGGGATTAACGTTGTCTTTTTTGATACCGTACAACTGAAGTACTTTATTTAGAATGTCGGCATTTTGGTAAATACCCGTAAACATTTCGGCGCCCGTACCGAAAGCATATACGGGAACCATAACACCCGTGTGGCCTTTGGTGGTAAATGCGGTCTCAACTTTTCCGGAGGCAATATCGCCGCCGTTGAGCGTCAAGCCTCCCGTTTCGTGATCGGCCGTAACAATTACAAGCGTTCCGGGATTGTTTTGAGCAAAATCAAATGCCACCTTAACCGTTCTGTCAAAATCGGACACTTCGTTGATGAGATATTCCGGATCATTGGCATGACAAGCCCAATCGATCTGCGAACCTTCCACCATCAAGAAAAAACCGTCTTTGTTCTTGGCAAGTATATCAATCGCCGATTTTACCGCATCGGGAAGCATGTTGCCTCTCTCTGGATATGCCGCGGGATGTTTGTCCGCAAGCAAACCAAGCAATTTACCGGAAGTTATTTTTTTAACGTCGTCTATCGTATAAGCCGTTTGGTAACCCTTTGCTTCCATTTGCGCCGCAATGTTTTGTCCGTCTTTACGTTTTTCGAAATGATCCCGACCGCCGCCGATACAAACGGTAACATCGGATAATAAATAATCGGCCGCTATCTCTTCCACCATATTCCGATCCGGTTGATGAGCTATAA
This sequence comes from Bacteroidales bacterium, assembly GCA_031551455.1. Classification (GTDB taxonomy): domain Bacteria; phylum Bacteroidota; class Bacteroidia; order Bacteroidales; family UBA4181; genus JAIRLS01. The sequence goes on from JAVBNP010000256.1 coordinate 746, forward strand.
AAGCAGCCGGCGTGGCATGGGTCAATTCGCAAGTAACAACAACCCCGGTTGATAACCCATTATCCGCCGCGTATGCAAGCATGGATTTAATCTTATTCTTGTCGGCATCCATTCCGATGGTTCCGTTGTTGGTCTTAACGCCGCACGCAATCGCCGTACCTCCGGCACCGGAGTCCGTCACATAGTTGTCGGCAGACCATGTCTTCGAGAAACCCGTATATTGGCATCGTTCCATATTCCAGTTGCCTTTATTGGCCGTCATGCCGGCATATGCTTGACTCAATCCCATACCGTCACCGATCATCACGATAACGTTTTTCACTTGCGGAGGATTCTCCTTTGCTCCGTTGCCGACACATTGCGTCAAAATGACGGGAAGAACCAACAAAATCCATAAAACATTTACTCTCATCTTGTTTCTACTTTTACATACAATTAAATTCAAGCGCAAAGATACGTTTTTATACTCGGATATACGGTAAAATGTCGGTAAAACATCAAAACCGATTGATATCGAAAAACATCCCGAACCCGATTATCCGGTGTTTATTGTTTTCATTATATTTGCGAAAAATTTACGTTAACCCGCAAACATTCGATGAATGTATTTGCAGGTACGAATCATCCAAATGCGATTCGATTGAAAGTTCTCGGCATTATTCCCGCACGTTATGCATCAACGCGTTTCCCCGGAAAACCTTTGGTTATGCTCCAAGATAAAAGCATGATCGAACGGGTGTATCACAGGGCTTCGCAAGCATTCGAAACGGTGGTTGCGGCAACCGACGACAAACGTATTGCCGATGAAGTACAACGTTTCGGCGGCCGCGTCGTGATGACATCGCCGTTACACCGCAGCGGTACCGATCGTTGTGCGGAAGCTTTGGCATTAATCGATAACGATTCGGCGGAAAAAGCCGATGTGGTCGTAAACATCCAAGGCGATGAACCTTTTGTCGATCCGGCATTACTTGTTCGTTTGGCCGACTGTTTCGAAGATGCTTCCGTTCAGATTGCCACCGTGGTAAAAGCCGTCGACAATACAACCGATTTATTCGATCCCAACTGTGTTAAAGCCGTTATGACTTCGGAAGGACGCGCCGTTTATTTCAGCCGTTCGCCCATTCCTTACGTTCGCGGTTATGCACCTGAAGAATGGCTTCAGCGATACACCTTTTACAAACATTTGGGTTTATACGCTTATCGGGCCGACACGCTTCGGCAGTTGGCTCAACTGCCACCGTCACCGCCGGAACTTGCCGAGTCGCTCGAACAGAATCGTTGGTTGGAAAACGGATATTACATCAAAATCATACAATCCGATCGGGAAACGATCGCAATCGATACACCCGAGGATTTGGAAAAGGCTCGAAAATGGCTCGAAAACAACAAAACACCACTTTAACTTTTTTCGTTATGCGTCGAATACAACTTTTATCGGCATGTTTGGCCGCAATTGCAATTTCATCCTGTAAAAACCCGTATCCCGGATATACCGAAACGGAAGAAGGGATTTATTATAAACTGTTGACGATCGGAGAACAAAATAAATGCTGCCGATACGGAGATTACGTTATTGCCGATATTGCGTATCTTACCATGAACGATTCCGTTTTTTTCTCGGGAATACGTAAATTTCAAGTTACCGAACCCGACTTTCGAGGATCCATCGACAAATGTTTTACGTTGATTTGCGAACACGATTCGGCTCAATTCATTATTTCCGCATTGGACTTTTTCGAAAAAACATTGGAGAACGCGATCCCCGATTATCTGACGGCCGACGGAAAAATGAAAATTTCGGTAAAATTGCTCAACGTTCAGACACAGAACGAATATGCTCGCGAAAAAGAAGCCTTTCTCCACTGGGTGGAAGATTTGGGCGAATACGAAAAAGTGATTCTGAAACAATACATTCGCGATCAAAAGATTAATATTGCGCCTACCGAGGACGGAGTATATTACATCGTGCAACAAGAGGGATCGGGACCGCAAGTAAAACAAGGCGACACCGTCACGGTACATTACGAAGGGCATTTTCTGAACGGTCGCTTTTTTGACTCGACTCGTCAACGCAACGAACCTTTTCGTTTTGTATACGGCCAGCAGTGGCAGGTCATCGGAGGTCTCGAAAAAGCAATCGGAAAAATGCATGAAGGCGATAAGGCATTGGTCATCATACCTTCCGAACAAGCTTTCGGAGTCGATGGCTCATCTTACGAAATCGTGCCTCCGTTTACGCCCGTGGTATTCGAGGTGGAGTTGCTTCATATCGATTAAATTTATTTTTCCGATTCGGACGCAACGTTTACCGAGTTATTGCGTCTATAATATATGTTTAACCAAACGAGTATGACAACTGTAAAAAGACTGATTTTTTTGGTAAGTATTTCGATATGTATGTTGAGCGCTTGCAAAAAAGATGACGTCGATGAAAAACTGGCAAAAGAGGATCAAGAATTAGACCAATATATGGCCGATAAACCGAATGCCGTTCGTTTGGCTGACGGTTTATATATCGAAAAGCTGCCGATGCTGGCAGGTGGAGTTCAGCCCGAAGCGGGAGATTTCGTGTTGGTGGATTATGTGTGTAAATACCTGTACACCGACATTACGGAATCCGTAAGCTACGAAAACTATTCGTCATACGGAGCATTGTATCCCTGTGTGTATAAAAGCGGAGGGCCCGAATTGTGGGAGCTTTTCAAACCGTTGTTCGGAATATCTATGGGAATTGCTCAAATGTCCGAACATCAAACTGCCAATATTTATATTACCTCCCGGACCTACAACCAAGATTTCAATACACGCTTGTTTGAAATGACCCTCAGAAAAGTGATCGGTCCCGACTTGAAGGGATATCAAGAAACTTTAATGAGCACTTATTTGAAACGGCAATATGCCGATGAGGTAGATTCCGTAAAAATCACGAATAACGGTAAAGAGTATTACATGATGTACCATATTGTAACTCCGGGCACGGAAGGAGTTGTCGGTGCTACCAATACTCAAACCACGGAATCTTATTTTTTACAGAATAATGACATTCGATTGTGCGGCAGCGGAGAACGAATATGGAACAACGGAAACATGATTCAAGTGCTGAAACAAGTAAATAAAGGGGGACGAGTCGTCGTTGCGGCTCCGTATAAATTAATATACGGAGATGATGAATATTACATCATGGTCGGTAAAAACAAACAATATATTGCTCCTCCCGGGTCCGTTCTTTTATATGATATAACCATTGAATAGGTCGAATTTCAAAAATTTCGAAAAACATAAAATTTCGAATAATTTTACTTTTTGAGGAAAACCGTTATTTTTGTCCCGTAATTAAATTAATTGTTCATTATAAACGTTATCTCTATCGACACATATCTCTACGCTTGAATCAATAAATTTACCGTTGATGACAAATATACAAGAGTTGTCGGACCAAATGTTGGTCGAACAATTTATTGCAGGCGAAAGCAAGAGCTTTGAGGTATTGATGGAGCGTTATAAGAACCGATTGTTCTCTTATATCTGCTACACCGTAAAAAACAGGCATTTGGCCGAAGATATTTTCCAAGAAACGTGCATGAAAGCGATTACTTCGCTACTTGACGGACGCTATTCCGAATCGGGACGTTTTTTGCCGTGGCTTACGCGTATTGCGCATAACTTGATTATCGATCATTTTCGGCAGGAAAAGCAACTGAACGTTCGATCTACCGACAGTTTTACCGTTCCCGTATTAAATTCGCCGAAATATTCGGAAAGTACCGTGGAAGACGATTTGGTACAAGACCAAATATACGAGGATGTCCGCAATTTGATTGACTTTTTGCCCGAAGAACAAAAAGAGGTGATACTGCTGCGTCATTACGGAGATTTAAGTTTCAAAGAAATCGCCGAACATACCGATGTGAGCATCAACACGGCTTTAGGCAGAATGCGTTATGCACTGATCAACCTTCGCAGACTCATTAAAGAACATGATGTACAATTGACACCTTCGGGAAGATAAGGACAATAAATCGAAATACGTTGATGTATTTTACGACAAAAAACCTATTTTAAAAGTCGGGAAAAAATCTTACGGAATAAAGCAGTTGTAATTTTTATAATAGAATGAGTCGGCGTAAAGCCAACTCAATCTAACAAACCAAACAATTATCAATTAAACTAACCTTAAAAGCTTGGAAAAACACTCAAAATCTTCATGAGTGTACAAATTCTTCATTAACGGTCTTCGTTATAAAATTGGTCATGCACACTGCCTTGCAGTCATGACCGACTTTTTACAACGTGGTCCTGTACTTACGTACAAAAAAAGAATTTCTGATGAGTCCGAAATTCTTATTACCTTTCGTTGAAAAGCTTCCGGAATTAACCTTTGTTTTCATGGTAATAAAATTTAAATAAAAGAACTGCCAAACGAATGGCAAATACCGTGCCAAAACAAAAAACAAATTTCAAAAATAAATTACCAAATAAGATTACAACGTACTTTAAATGTATGATTATTAGAAATTCGAACAAGCCGACAACCGTTTCCCAATCAATATGTGTTTGTGTCACATTACGATAAAATGTTAACATTTGTGTGAATAACTTCCTTACCCGCGATACCCGCTTTTGCCTATCTTTGTCCGATTAAATGCGAAAAACATAATGAGCGCCGAATATCAAGACGACAGTATTAAAACATTAGAGTGGCAGGAGCATATTCGTATCCGACCCGGAATGTATATCGGTAAGTTGGGCGACGGTTCGGCGCCCGACGACGGAGTTTACGTTCTCGTGAAAGAAGTATTGGACAAGTCGATTGACGAGTATATGATGGGATTCGGCAAACAAATAGAATTGGACATCGACGAAGACCGGCGAATTACCGTACGCGATTACGGGCGCGGTATTCCGCTTGGGAAAGTATCGGACGTGGCATCCAAAATGAACACGGGAGCCAAATACGATTCCAAAGCGTTTAAAAAATCGGTGGGGCTTAACGGCGTTGGTATCAAGGCAGTTAATGCATTATCATCCGAATTTTACATCCAATCGTTTCGTGACGGGCGCACCAAAGCGGTGGCTTTTTCGAAAGGCATCTCAACCAAAGACGATCCGGAAACAACCACCAACCAACCCAACGGGACATTAACCCGATTCGTTCCCGACGAATCGTTGTTCGAAAACTATCAGATATTGCCCGAATACGTGGAAAAGTTATTGAAAAATTATACTTTTCTGAATTCGGGACTTACCGTTGCATACAACGGCGTTAAATATCTTTCGCGAAACGGATTGCTCGATTTGCTCGACGATAACATGAATTCGCCGGGACTTTACCAACCGATTCATTTGAAGGGTGAGGACATCGAAGTGGCCATGTGCCACGGAACGCAATACGGCGAAGAGTATTACAGCTTTGCCAACGGGCAATTCACTCCTCAAGGCGGCACGCATCAACAGGCTTTTCGCGAAGCATACGTCAAAACGATACGCGAGTTTTACCGAAAAGATTATGATACGTCGGATATACGCGCATCCATTATTGCGGCCATCAGCATCAAGATCGAAGAACCGATGTTCGAATCGCAAACCAAAACCAAGCTCGGGTCCAAAGAAATGGCTCCCGGAAGCGACCTGTCGGTTTCCAAGTTCATCGGCGATTTCATTAAAAAGGAATTGGACAATTATTTGCACCGTCATCCCGAAACAGCCGATGCGATTCTGCGAAAAATCGTGGAATCTGAAAAGGAGCGCAAGGCCATGTCGAACATCAAAAAATTAGCCAAGGAACGCGCCAAGAAAGCCGATTTGCACAATCGTAAGTTGCGCGATTGTCGCGTTCATTACACCGATAAAAACGAACGTGCCGACGAAGCGACGCTTTTTATTACCGAGGGCGACTCGGCAAGCGGTTCGATCACCAAATCGCGTGACGTGAATACCCAAGCGGTATTCAGCCTGCGCGGAAAACCGCTGAACACGTTTGGGATGACCAAACGTGTGGTGTACGAAAACGAAGAATTCAACGTGTTGCAGGCGGCGCTTAACATAGAAGAGGATATCGAAGATTTACGATACAACAAAGTGGTGATTGCTACCGATGCCGATGTCGACGGGATGCATATTCGCTTGCTGTTGATCACTTTCTTTTTGCAATTTTTCCCCGATTTGATTCGCAAAGGGCATTTATACATTTTACAAACGCCGCTTTTCCGTGTGCGAAACAAAAAGGAAACGCATTATTGTTATTCGTCGGAAGAAAAAGAAAAGGCAATCAGAAAATTGGGAACAACGGCCGAAATAACTCGATTCAAAGGGTTAGGCGAAATATCGCCCGACGAGTTTGCCGAATTTATCGGTAAAAATATTCGTTTGGATCCCGTAAATCTGAGCAAAACCGATTTGGTGCAAGAATTGTTGACTTTTTACATGGGTAAAAACACACCCGATCGCCAACATTTTATCATCGGCAATCTTCGTATTGAAGAAGATTTGGTTGAGGAAGATGCACTCGTGGGTTGACCCGCATTATCTCATTCGAAAATTCATATCTTTGTCGTTTGTTATCAAACAAAAAAGATTAGTTTTCTCATCAAATTCGTATGATCGGTTTTTGCCGACAAAATGCGAATTTTTAAAAATGCATATCCGTGAAAAAAGTTTTTGTAAGCGGTTGTTTTGACTTATTGCACAGCGGCCATGTCGCTTTTTTTGAAGAAGCCGCCAAGCACGGCAATCTGTATGTGGGGATCGGTTCCGATAAAACCATTTTCGGTTTGAAAGGGCGAAAAACGATTAACACGGAACAAGAACGTCTATACATGGTCAAGGCGCTCAAACCGGTTACCGACGCATGGGTTAATTCGGGAAACGGATGGCTTGATTTTCTGGATGATTTAAAAAAATT
>JAVBNP010000289.1:0-19460 GCA_031551455.1 Bacteroidales bacterium
TCATCCATGCAGTAATTCGCATAATCGGTAAGCACTTTGTTGGCCTTGTCCGTTTGTTCGGCGCGGTACAAAGCATCGGCTTGCAACAGCAGGAAATAATCCGGAGGAACCTGCGGATAAGGAAACAATTCCAAACTGCGATCAAGCACTTCAACGGCACGTGATTGTTTGCCTTCTTCCAACAGTTGCAGCGCCAAACGCGTATACAGATGTCGTGCACGTACGATCGATAACGTTCGCAAATGCTGACTATCCAACCATACATCGGGATTGTTGATTCCGCCCCAACGAAAAACGTTCATCAAAAGCTCGTACAAGATGTCCGAATCAACGCGGCCCGTCATAATGGGTTCTTCACTTGATGTTCTGATCGGGACCAATCGATAGGCAATACCGTCCTGTTGCAGATAGTTGTCCAAACCCACCGTCCCGTTGTGGTTACATGCCGTCCAATAAATCGGACGTTCCCAATTGTTGGCTGCGATGATTTCGAGTACCATCCACTGATCTTTGGTAATGAACGACGAAGGAATACGAAATATCAACGAGTCCTCAATTTTATCCGCATCTTTTTGTCGAACGGTGCCATTGCGCAACACCTTTCGTTTGTCAACCGGAATCGAAAGATTTCTTGTCGGGAGATAATCCAACTCCACACCCGGTTCGGGAACGATTTTGGTGCGCGGATCGTCGCTGTTGATGAAATCCCAAGCTTGTCGCAACGGAATGGTATCCGAATACTGATTAAGCATATATACTCCGTCTCGACTGCCGCGCAAGTATTTTTCTTCGGGAAGCGCGATCGGCAACGGCGGCGAATCGTAAGCCGCCAATTTCATTTGGCTGATGTACCATTCGGCATTCAGCAACATGAGATTCACCACACGCACGTCAGTTCGTATGCCTTCCACTTCCTGCAAATACCACAACGGAAAAGTGTCATTATCGCCCACGGTAAACAGAATGGCATTCGGTGCGCACGAATTCAAATAATTATAGGCAACATCGTGTGCCGTATAACGCCCCGAACGATCGTGATCGTGGTAATTTTGCTGCGCCATGACGGCGGGTATCGGAAGCGAAAGCACACATGCCGCAATTGCCGACACTTTTGCGGGAAGCTTCCGACGCAACAAATCGTAAACGGCCGCCGTCCCCAACCCGATCCACATCGCAAACGCATAAAACGAACCGGCATAGGCGTAATCGCGTTCGCGCGGTTGAAAAGGCGTTTGATTCAAATAGATGACGATGGCAATGCCCGTCATGAAAAAAAGCGTCATCACCACCCAAAAATATTTCACATCACGCTGCAATTGCCACAACAATCCGATGATACCGAGCAGCAACGGCAACATGAAATAAACATTTCGTCCCGCGTCCTCTTTAAAATGCTTCGGCAAATCATCTTGCGGTCCCACTCGGGGAATATCCATGAACGGAATCCCGGTGATCCAATTCCCGTCAATAATGCTTCCGTCAGCCTGCACATCGTTTTGCCGACCTGCAAAATTCCACATAAAGTAACGCCAATACATGTGGCCGAGTTGATAGGAAAAGAAAAATCGAAGGTTTTCGCCGAACGTCGGTTTATACAGAAATTTTTCCTCGCCGTCCTCCGTCTTCACCTTTACGGGACGTCCTTTCACTTTGCCCCACGATTTGTATGCTTCGACATGCGAACCGTCCGGACTGTACATTCTCGGGAAAAATGTCATAAATCGCGAGTCATATACCGCTTCCACATTCCGATATGTTATTTCGTAACGCCCGTTCATTTTGGTGTATACGGGAATGCCCTCGACTCTTGCCGTATCGGGTGCATTATAATATTGTCCGTAGAAGAGCGGTCGATTTCCGTACTGTTCGCGATTGAGATAATCCTGCAAGGCAAAAACATTGTCGGGACTTCCTTCGTCCATCGGCGGATTGGCCAATGAGCGAATCACAATCATGCTGTACGACGAGTAACCGATGATAATAACCGTTGCCGATAACAGAACCGTGTTGAATACATGCTTCTTACGTGTGTACGTATAATGCAAACCGAAAATAAGCAACGATGCGAGCACAACAATGTATACCAATACACCCGTATTGTAAGGTAATCCGAATCCGTTCACGAAAAGCAGCTCGAAATAGCCTGCCGTTTTCACCACCCAAGGAATGATGCCGTAAAGAATTCCGATCAAAATTACCCCGGAACACAGCACCGCCGTAATGACGCCTTTGCGCGTAGGCGTGTATTTGCGGAAATAGTAGATGAGCACCATCGCGGGAATGGCCAACAGATTGAGCAAATGTACGCCGATGGAAAGTCCCATCAGATAAGCAATCAGTATCAACCATCGATTTGCATACGGTCGGTCGGCGGCTTCTTCCCACTTGAGCATAGCCCAAAACACGATTGCCGTAAAAAACGACGATGCCGCATATACTTCACCCTCGACGGCCGAAAACCAAAACGTATCCGAAAATGTATAGGCTAATGCTCCGACAGCGCCGGCCGCCAACACGGCAATAATTCCGCTTGCGGTGAATTCGTTATTTTTGATAATTACCCGACGCGCAATGTGCGTGATGCTCCAAAACAGAAACAAAATCGTGAAGGCGCTGGCCAACGCCGAAAACACATTTACCATCCAAGCGACTTTTTCAACGTCGGGCGCGGCAACGGCAAACAAACGAGCCAACAACAAAAAAATCGGCGCTCCGGGCGGATGTCCTACTTCGAGTTTGTCGGCGGCGGCAATAAATTCGCCGCAATCCCAAAAACTAACGGTCGGTTCGGCTGTCGACAGGTAAACACAGAGAGCGACGGCGAAGCAACACCAGCCGACAATGTTATTATAAATTCGATATGGGCGCATTAATTGAAATTTTTCGTAAAAGTAGCCGAAATAGTGAAACAAAAATGTCCGTAAACAAAAAGACCCTCAATCTTCATTGAGAGTCTTTTTGAACATTTTAGCGGCAAATAAAATATTGATTGACTATGCCGTTGCCCTGTTTCTTTCTTCTTTACTCATCATGGCCAATTGCTTTACCTTTTCCGTATCCAACCCTAATTCTCGGGCCACGCGAGCGCCGTACTCGGGATGCGCTTTCCAAAACAAAGCCGTTTGACGCAATTGAATGCGTTGTTGCGCGTTTTTCAAATGGCCGACAATGTTGTTCACCAAATTGGTTCTGTCGTAATCGGACATTACTTGCGAGTACAGAATTCCCGCATTTTCGAAATCGACATCGCTTGTTACGTATTCATGGCGTGCCGCCAAACCTTGAAGATCCAATGCCGGCGGAGCGTATTTTGCATCCGGACGCGCTCCGTCGAATGAATTCGGATAATAATACGGCGCACTTTCCTGTCCGAAATTCATCGCGCCGTCGCGCTGATAATTATGAATGTCGTCTTTCGGACGATTCACGGGCAGTTGATGAAAATTGGTTCCCAACCGATGCCGATGTGTATCGGGATAACTGAACAACCGCACCTGCAACAATTTGTCGGGCGACGCCCAAATACCGGGAACAAAATTACCCGGCGAAAATGCCGCTTGTTCTATATCGGTAAAATAGTTTTGCGGATTACGGTTCAATACAAATCGCCCTACGGGCATCAGCGGAAAATCCTTTTGCGAGATCGTTTTGGTAATATCAAAAACATCGTATTTGTATTTTGCCGCTTGTTCGGGTGTCAGAATTTGTACGAAAGCCGACCACGAAGGGAATTTCCCTTTTTCGATACTGTCGTGCAAATCTCTTGTGGCATAATCGGCATCCTTACCCGCCAATTCGGTTGCTTGCGCATCGGTCAAGTTTTTGATGCCTTGATCGGTTCTGAAATGCCACTTGATCCAAAAATGTTCTCCCTTTGCATTATACCACATATACGTGTGGCTCGAATATCCGTGCATGTGACGGTATCCGTCGGGTGTTCCCCTGTCCGAGAACAAGATGGTAACTTGATGAATGCTTTCGGGCGTCAACGATAAAAAATCCCAAAAAGCGTCGGCATCTTTCAGGTTCGAACCCGGATGCCGTTTTTGCGTGTGAATGAAATCGGGAAACTTGATACCGTCGCGGATAAAAAATACCGGCGTATTGTTTCCCACCATGTCGTAATTTCCCTCGTCGGTATAAAATTTCAGCGCAAAGCCGCGAGGGTCGCGTGCCGTATCGGCCGAGCCCTTTTCCCCGCCCACGGTGGAAAAACGAGCAAGCATCTCCGTTTTTTTCCCGACTTTGGAAAGAAAATCGGCACAAGTGTATTTGGTTACGTCGTGTGTTACCTCGAAGTAACCGAAAGCTCCGGCTCCTTTTGCATGAACCACGCGTTCGGGAATACGTTCCCTGTCGAAATGAGCCAATTTTTCAACCATATGAACATCAGACAACAATGTCATTGTGGGACTTTGAGCAGTAATCGACGCTTGGTCGTTATCCACGGGCGTTCCTTGGTTGGTTGTCAAAATCTTTTTTCCGGGGTCTTTCATAGCTTAACAATTTGTTGATGGGTTATTTATGTTATAACACGAGACAACGGATTTTGTTTATTTTTTTGAGGCTTTTTTCAAAAATACGTAAATTCGTTCCACAATATCCTTTTCTCCTCGGATAATGCCCGTTACGTTTTCGCATTATCGAGAATTTGTCGTAATTTTGTCATCGTAATACAGCGGTTTTGCATGCGTAGAATATTGGTTATATTGTTGATTATTTTGGCCGTGGCAGCAGCCGGAATATCTATTTATTTTGTTTTTTCGAAAGAAGAAGAACATATTTCCGATACGCTTTACGACGCCATACCTTCGGATGCGGGATTGATCATCGACATTCGCGATTACGGCGATTTATGCAACTTGATGCGTGAAAACGAATTGTGGGGACAGCTTTGTCGAATTCCTTCCGTCGAAAATTTGAGCAACGACATAATGCTGTTGGACAGCCTTGCACGAAAATACGACGTGGGAATACCGTTTCGTCAACATGTGATTTTTTCGCTCCATCCCGTGGGCAAGGAAGAAATGAGCGCTATCGGTTATGTGAGGATGGCCGGCGACAGGGATGCCAAAAACGTGGCGGAACGCCTTAAATCACAACTCTCGGATAAAGCCGTCGTTTCGCAACGTTCGTACGATCAAGTGACCGTGACGGATGTTTCTTTTAACGACAAAAACAACCAATCGTACAATATTTCCTGTGCGTATCGCGGCGGTATTTTTGTTTTTTCCCGTTCGTCCATACTTCTCGAAAGCGCATTGCGACAGATTTCGACAGATTCTCCCGTTACCGGCGACGAGAAATTGGCCGAGCTGATGCGAACGGCCGGAAAAACCGCTTCCGCAAACATTTACATCAATTACGAACGATTACCGCGAACGGCGCTGACCGTCCTTCACGGGCGATATCGAAATCTCATCGAACCGTTGGCGCGTTATGCCGATTGGACGGAACTCGATTTGAATATGAAATCGGATTTGCTTTTGTTCAACGGTTTTACGGCTTGCGATCCGGCATCGGAACATCGATTGAAGGATTTTCTCGCGCAACCGTCGTTACCCGTGACATTGGTTGATGCCATGCCTTCGACAACTTACGCATTCTTCTGGATGGGAATCCGTCAATTGCGTCAATATTTCACGGATTACGGACGTCACCTCGATTTTCACAAGGAATCGGCTTACAAAAAAGAACTTGCCCGCATCAAAAATACGTTTCAAATCGATCTGCAAAAAGATTTCGCGGAACTGTTCGAAGACGAAGCGGCTCTCGTATATGCCAACGTGGGACAAACGCAATCAAAGGATGAAGCGTTTGCTCTTTTCCGTATCAAAAGCACATTGTCGGCCGTTGAAACGGTGGAAGGATGGCAGGACGCTATCGGAAAACGCAACAACGTCGGCGGTCAAAACAAAGAAAGAATGCAATTCGATCATCAATTGTCCTTTACGGCCTACAAATTGCCGTTTGATGTTCCCGCAAGCCTTTTCGGAGATGTTTTCGCGGGAGAAAACAATTGGTGCGTGGTGGTCGACAATTACATGGTATTCGCCGATTCGCCCGCAAATCTCAAAAGATATTTGAATTACACGGCATTACACTCGAGTTTGCAAACCGATTTGGGATACGGAAAATTGGTCAATCATTTTTCGACGCGTTGCAATTTGATGTTTTACTGCAATCCGTCGCTCTCGAGTAATTTTCTCGAAAAGGTGCTGAAACAAGACAAATTCAAAGAGACGGAAAGTACCGCCGACGCGCTTTCGCGAATGCAGGCGGTGGTATATCAACTCAACAATACGGGCGGAATGTTGTACAATAACTTGTTTCTCAAGTATTCTTCGGCATCGCCGACCGGCTCTGTCGCCGCGGGAACACAAACTTCATGGGAAAGTCTTTTGGATACAGCCATTTCGTTTAAACCGCAATTGGTGCGAAACCATGCCACGGGCGAAACGGAGGTATTCGTACAGGATATGGCCAACAATGTTTATCTGTTAAACAACGTGGGGCGCATTCTTTGGCGGGTAACGCTTCCGGAATCGATTCTGAGCCCCGTTTATCAAATCGACTTCTATCGCAACGGAAAGCTGCAAATGCTCTTCAGTACAAAAAATTATTTGTACGTGATCGATCGGCTGGGAAATTTTACGGGAGCTTTTCCCGTAAAACTAAAGTCTCCTGCCGTAGGCGGTGTCGCCTTGTTTGATTACGACAACGACAAAAAGTATCGAATGATGATCGCTTGCGAGGACCGCAAAGTGTATGCTTACGAAAAAACGGGCAAATTGGTCGACGGATGGGGGTTCGGCCAAAGCGAGCATCCGGTGCAAACCGATATTTGCCACTATCGCGTCAACAACAAGGATTATGTCGTATTCGCGGATAAATATCGCGTGTATATTCTCGACAGACAAGGAAAGACGCGCGTTTCGCCCGAACGAAATTTGCCGACGGGGAACAATACGATGATTGCGCTTGACGGCTCGCAATTGGCCTTGACCGACACCGCGGGCACGGTACATTTTATTTCGTTGCCCGACGGAAAAATGACTCAAAAAGAATTTAAACGTTTTCCCGCAAGCCATTTCTTTGTTTTTCAAGATGTGGACGGCGATCGACAAGGCGATTTCATTTATGCTTACGACAACAAGGTGGAAGTTTTTCGTCGGGACGGAAAGCAGATCCTTAACATCACCACGGAAGAAGCCGTTACCGACCGTCCTTATGTTTACGAATTCGGAACGACCGACTTGAGAATCGGTATCGTGCAACCCGTGAACAATCACATTTGGTTGTATGATAACAACGGAAAAGCACATAAAGGATTTCCGCTGAAAGGAAGTACCTTGTTTTCGATAGGTCGGTTAGATAAGTCCGGTAGTAATTTTAACCTGTTTGTCGGAAGCAAAAACAACTTTTTATACAATTACGCTGTTAATTAACAGGTGCGTATTTTCAAATGCCAAAGAAATTGCGATAAAAAATATTCTTTTCTTTTGCACACGAAACAAACATATGTATATTTGCACCCCCTTGAATCATCCGCATTTGTTACGGGGTGGAAGCATTTGCCGTGATTCTGAAACTTATTTTGGAAACGTTAGTTTAAAAAGTGTACCATGAACAAAGAACAAACTGAAGAGAAAAATCGAATTAAAAAAGAAGTTCGCGACCGCATCAACAAAGGAGAACCGAAACAACGGATTCTCGAAGAAATGTCGCACCAATACAAGGATAAAATAACCATTGTCAAACAACTGGAGCTCACCCCTTCGAAAGTGATGAAATATAAGTATCGCATATTTAATTATCTGTTGGCGGCGCTGTTGTGGGCGGCTTTGGTATTGGACATCATCTTGCTTGTCCGCAACGTATGGGGAAATCCGTTGCTCGATTTCATTACGTGTTTAAATGTTTTTCTCGACGTGATTTTGTTGTTGGGTGTTGTCCGTTACCGCATCGAAAGTTACAGTTGGATTGCCGCACGTGCCGTTGTATCCCTGTTCCAAATCGTCATCACGCACATTTATTATCACATGCCGATTGATACCTTAACCTTCGTGGTGCTTGTTTTAGTGGTTATTTCCTTCGCTTTCGGATTATTTCTCGGCGTTAAATTGTGTCCGCCCCGAGTTCCGAAAACCATTGAAGTGGACATCGACGGAACCGAAAAAATCAATAAAACGGTTTACGTTTTTCCCGATTAATTCAATTACTCGATGAACAACAATTCGGCACAAGAGGCTTTCGGCCGTTTGATCGACATTATGAACGAACTGCGGATAAAATGTCCGTGGGATCAAAAACAAACGATCGAAAGTTTACGGCATCTGACCATCGAGGAAACGTATGAGCTGGCCGACGCCATCCTCGAAAACGATATGGACGACATCCGCAAGGAATTGGGCGACATATTGCTGCACATTGTTTTTTATGCCAAGATAGCCTCCGAAACGAACGATTTTACGATTACCGACGTAATCGACGGTATTTGCAAAAAACTGATTTTCCGACATCCGCACGTTTTCGGCGATGTGTCCGTAAACGACGCGGAAGACGTAAAAACGAATTGGGAAAACCTGAAAATAAAAGAAGGCAACAAATCGATCTTGGCAGGCGTGCCGAAATCATTGCCTGCCATGGTAAAAGCGCTTCGCATTCAAGATAAAGTGCGTGCCGTGGGATTCGATTGGGACAAACGCGAACAAGTTTGGGACAAAGTCGAAGAAGAACTCGAAGAATTGAAAACGGAAGTCGATCGCATGAATACGGTCGAAATGGAAGCGGAATTCGGCGACTTGCTGTTTTCCGTTGTCAACGCGGCAAGACTTTACGGCATCGATCCCGAAGCTGCTTTGGAAAGAACCAACAAAAAATTTATCGGACGTTTCAATTATCTCGAAGAACAAACAATCAAAGCCGGAAGACCGTTAACATCTATGACGTTGGATGAAATGAACGCTGTTTGGGAAGAAGCGAAAAAGAACGACAACCGATAATCGACACCGAATTTTAATATTGTCCGAAGAAGCGGGTTGAAAATAAGCGTCATCGCAAGAAAAGGCCTTATCTTTGTCTTTTTGAATTTAGACATCATTTATCTTGCTCGATTCCCGATTTGTCAAAGAAGAAGCCTTTCGTTTGGGGTTTTCCGATTGTCGCATCTCTCGGGCGGAACCCTTGGAGGAAGACGCCCGCAGGCTTAATGCTTGGCTTGAAGCCGGCATGCACGGGCAAATGACCTACATGTCGCAAAACATCGAAAAAAGAACCGATCCCCGTTTGCTTGTCAATAACGCCGCAACGGTGATTTCGACGGCGGTGAATTATTTCCCGGAAACAAAACAACATCCCGATTTACCGCAAATTGCCAAATACGCATACGGCAAAGATTATCATATCGTCATCAAAGACATGCTTTATCGGTTGCTGGGAAAAATCAAAGATCGATACGAAAACGTTTCGGGTCGCGCATTCGTCGATTCGGCACCCGTTTTGGAACATGCATGGGCTGCACGTTGCGGATTGGGATGGATCGGCAAACATTCGTTGCTGATTCATCCGCAATACGGTTCGTATGTTTTTCTCGGCGAACTGATCATTAATCTTGAAGCGGAACCCGATCCTCCGACAGCCGATCGTTGCGGTTCGTGCACCCGTTGCATGGACGCTTGTCCGACGCGAGCCATCGTTGCTCCGCATGTGGTCGACGCCCGTCGATGCATTTCATACCTCACGATCGAACATAAAGGCGATTTTGATTCGACAATCGATTTACACAATCGTTTGTTCGGTTGCGATATATGCCAAGATGTTTGCCCGTGGAATAAAAAAGCGCAACCGACCGATATCGAATATTTTAGACCGAATCCCGACTTGATGAATAAAACGGCGAACGATTGGCTGCAATTAACCAAAGAAGAGTTTGACGCGCAAACATCCGAATCGCCGTTGCAACGTGCCGGCAATGAAACAATCAAGCGAAATACTTTGATGTGCGGCAAGAAAAGACGAAAAGACGATTAACACAATCTCGGCTTGTTTTTATTCGCAAATTTCGGTTATCTTTGGTGATTTTGATGTGTTACCCGTTATCCCGAAGATGATGCTTATGTCCTTTCGCACAAATTTGAAACTTTTACCGCTGTTCCTGCTGTTTTTTGCATGTTACGTGCAACCTTCGACGGCACAACAGGTTTTTACGAATCCCGACCTGCCCGTCAACCAACGAATCAAACTGTTGGCGGAACAATTAACGTTGGAAGAAAAAATCGATTTCTTGTGCGCCAAAGCGCCGGCAATAAGTCGATTGGGAATACCCGAATACGATTGGTGGAGCGAATGCTTGCACGGAGTTGCCCGAGCCGGGGAAGCAACGGTATTTCCAAAGCCCATCGGGATGGGCAGCACGTGGGATGAAGACTTGATTCGACGCGTTGCAGACGCCGTATCGGACGAAGCGAGGGCCAAGTATCATGCCGCATTGCGTCGATACGGATACTCGGAACGTTACGGAGGAATAACCTTCTTTTCCCCGACCTTGAATATTGCCCGTGATCCCCGTTGGGGCCGAACCTCGGAATGTTTTGCCGAAGATCCTTATTTAACGGGGAAAATCGGGTCCGCTTACATTGAAGGATTGCAAGGTAACGATCCGCGATATTTGAAATTGGCGGCAACATCCAAGCACTTCGTTGCCAACAACGAGGAAAATCGGCGAACGTACGGCTCGGCAACCGTCGACGAAATGTCGTTGAGAGAATATTATTTTCCCGCATTCATGCGAAGCGTGCACGAAGGTAAATCGGCATCGGTGATGGGCGCTTATAATGCGTTGAACGGAGTTCCGTGTTGCGCAAACAAATTTTTGCTGACGGATGTGCTGCGAACGGAATGGAAGTTTGACGGAGTAGTCATTTCGGACGGCTCGGGCATACGGCGCATTTTCACCGATCACAAATATGCGAAGAGTTTTGAAGAAGGCGCCGCTTTGGCCTTGAAAGCGGGATGCGATATGTCGCTTCGGGATGAATATCGAACGGGACTCCGAGAAGCGTATCGGCTCGGATTAGTCGACGTTTCGGATATCGATACCGCTTTGTATCGTGTATTGAAACTTCGGTTTCGTTTGGGAATGTTCGATCCTCAAGAAATCGTGCCTTACGCCCGTATTCCGGAAAATGTCGTCGAATGTCCGAAACATTTGGAACTTGCTTCGGAAGCGGCTCGCAAATCAATCATTTTATTGAAAAACGAGAAGCTGCTGCCTCTGGATAAAGGAAAAATCAAGAAAATAGCATTGATCGGCGAAGCCTGCATTCGAAATTATTACGGCGATTACAGCGGCGAGCCGAAAAATAACCTCACCCTATCGGAAGCCGTCAATCGGAAAGCGGGCAGTACTTGCGAAATACGATGGGTAACCGATTCGGAAGGACCGCAAATAGTTCCTTCCGAACAACTGATCAGGAGTCGTAAACAGGAATACGACGGAAGATTGGGATTTACCGCGTATTATTTCAACAATGAAGACTGTCGAGGCGATGCGGTGTTGGAACGGCAGGAATTGACGTTGGACATTATACCGGGACGAGACAACGGGCTCAACACGTACGAAAAATTGTCTTGTATTTGGGAGACATCGTTATCCCCGCGCGTATCGGGCGAATATACCTTATACTATACGGGGTTCGGCGACACCCGTATTCTGCTGGACGGAAAAGAATTACTGAATAAACAAACAAAAGGAACGGATTCCGTTAAAGTGTTTCTCGAACAAAACAAGTTGTATCCTCTTCGGATTACATCGAAAAATCTGAAACGAACCGATACATATCGTTTGTCTTGGTCCTTACCCGCCATCAAAGATGCCTTAACGCCGGAAAAGCTGGCGAAAGAATCGGATGTTGCCGTCGTATTTGTCAGAGATGACGGAGCCGCGGAAGGCAGCGACCGAAAAACACTGGCGGTAAACGAAAAACAAAGAAAATTGATTGAACGGGTGGTTGCCGTCAATCCCAACACCATTGTTGTTTTCGGGAGCAGTGCGCCTTTATTGATTAAGGAAATCGTTGCAAAATCGAAAGCATTTTTGAATGTGTGGATTGCGGGACAGGGAGAATCGCAGGCCATTGCCGACATTCTTTTCGGAGATGTCAATCCGTCGGGACGGACGCCCGTTACGTTCTTCGAAAAAGAGGAATTGTTGCCCGCCATAGACGATTATGACGTGAAGAACGGGCGATCGTATCAATATATTTCCGGGAATATCCTGTTTCCGTTCGGATACGGATTAAGTTATACCGATTTTCGTTATCATTCGCTGAAGACGGATCATAAAATCGTATCGAAAGGTCAATCGGTGAAGCTGACGGTGGATATTTCGAATGTCGGAAATTACGCCGGCGAAGAGGTAATACAATGTTATGCGGAGAATGATTCATGGAAATCGACGGGTTTACAGCGAAGACTGGTGGCATTTACCCGTGTGTTTTTAAAGAAAGGAGAGCGAAAACAGATTACGCTTACCATCGATACCAACGAATTATCTCGTTGGAATGTCGAAACGAAAAACCCGATGATTTTTCCCGGCAAATATACCGTTAATGTCGGCGGAAATTCGCAACGGTCCGCGCGTTCATTAACCATAGACGTTCAATAAGGCAAAATATAACAACAATAATATGAGTATCATCATGGCAAAGAATGTTTTGAAGAGACAAAGAATTTCAAAAGCAATGATCGTTTGCACCGCTTGGATTTTTATTGCGGTCGGTTGCGGACAAAAGGCAAAAGTTTACAAAGCGCCCGAAAGTTATTGCGACGGACGTTCCCAAGCCGTTCTTCGCATGAACGTTAAAGATGAAGGGTTGGTATTGCCTCACGGCTCCGGGCCCGACAGTTGCGACACATACGGTGCACGGGAAGCCGTGGTGGTTCAATACGATAACGTTTTTTATCTGCACTACGACGGCGCGGGTAAAGACGGTTGGTTATCGTGTTTGGCTACCGGCAAAGATTTACGCCTTTGGACAAAACACGGAGTGCAACTGACGCTCGGCGACGAAGGAAAACCGGACTCGAAATCGGCTTCTTCGCCTTGGTTGATCAATGACGGCGGAAAGTGGCACATGTTCTACGTGGGTACGCAATTTTGCACGCCCGCTCCCGACCGTATTCCGTCAACACCCTATGTGACGTTGAAAGCCGAAGCTTCGCATCCCGCCGGACCTTGGACCAAACGCTACGACATTGTTCCCTTCGTTAACGAACCGGATACTTATTACAGCGATACCGCCAGCCCCGGTGATATCGTAAAAAACGGTGACGAATACATGATGTTTTTCGGTGCGGCGGCATTTGTAAAAGAGCGGGAATTGGGACGTACGGTCGGTATTGCCCGTACGAATAATCTGGACAGCGTTTGGCGTGTGGATCCTCAACCCATATTTCCGCACACGGAACAGTGCGAAAACACCTCGATGTATTACGAACCGACCAATCAAACTTGGTTTCTGTTTACCAACCACATCGGTATTCATCCCGACAGAGGTGAATATACGGATGCCATTTGGGTATATTGGACCAAGGATTTGAATGTATGGAATACCGAAGATAAAGCGATCGTCATCGATTGCGAAAACACGAAAAATGTAAAAGGCGCCATCGGAATGCCTTCCGTAATTAAGGTGGGGGAAAAATTAGCCATGCTTTATGACGGCGCCGTGGGAGAAAATTACGGACACATGGGCCGAGGTATTAATTTGGCATGGATGGATCTTCCGTTGAATCCGCCGACAAAGTAATACACATATATCGTAAATTGCGACAAAAGAGGTTGTTCAAAAAAACGGACAACCTCTTTTTAATTTCCAATTGTGTACCAACATTATCGAGTCGGTTTATTGAAGCATATTCAAAAAAGATTCATAAATTTACGCGGTGATACTCCTTTATAAATGAATGTCGTAAAATACATATTCGTCATCGTTATCTTTCTTTTCGGTGTTTCCTGTAAGAAGAATGTCGAGCATAATGATTGGAGTGCCGCTGTCGATAAGTTAAATAACGAAGCCTTCGATCTGAGATACAAAAACATCGATATGTCGAAAGCAAAAGCTTTTACAGCTTTGCGATTGATCGAGATGCATGCGTCCGATGACGATGCGGCAAAGGCGAAAGCTTGGAACAGCATTGCTTATTCCTGCTTTTTAACTTCCTACTTCGACTCAACAAGAATTTATCTTCATAAAATAAGAAGCATCAATTCCGAATACGATAATAAAGAAATAGAAGAAGCCGTCACATACATCACGGAAGCCAGATTGCTTTTACGGGAATGTAAATATGCCGAAGCATTTATCATATACGACTCGACCCTAACCATTTTCGGCGGAGGACGCAACCGATTAAAATACAACGATCGCGTTCCTTTAAAAAAGTACAATCATCGGCGATACGATTGGGCAAAATCGGATTACTTGATCGGTAATGCCGTATTGGGGTATTATTACCGCGATACGGAATTGCCCGTGATATTGAAATCGCTGAACGAAATAGAAAAGAATGCCCGACTGCATGTCGACACCACGCAGCTCTCCATTTTATACTATACGTACGCGGGAAGTTACGAAAAAGCAATTTCGACAGATTCAAAAAATCTTTACAAATCCCTCGATTATGTAAAAAAAGGCCTGGATATATTGGAAAATCCCGCTTCGCGAAACGATTATTATTTAGCTAACTTTTATCAGATAACGGCAACGATATTACTTAACGAAGGTACAAAACATCGGATGTCCGAAAAAGATTTCGAGCAAATCGGCGATTACATTGAAAATTTTAAAAGAGAGTATTTGATAAAAAAATACGCTTGGGATGTCGCAAGCGTGGAATCCGATTCGTTGCCTCTGTTGCTCTTGAAAAAGGCCGATGCTATTTTCCGGCAATATGACGATCCCTATCAAAATTTAGCCTCCGCCGTGCATATCGGCAATTACTATACGGTATTGCAAGATACCGTTTCCGCCCGAAATTATTATTCGAGGGCGATCGAGAGCGATTCTGTTATGTCGGCACGAAAAGGATATGCACGTATCTGGAGAAAGCAGTTGTATCATACACTGTTGAAAAATGTTTCGGCAGAGAATACAATCGGGGAAATCAAGCATTGGTATGACATATATTCGAAGGAATCGGCCGTAATCGCGGAGAATACCAAACGGGATTACAACGCGCAGAAAGGCAAGGCCGAAGCCGAAGCTATCGCCGGAAGAGCCTTATTTTTCATATTCTTGATTTTGCCGATTTGTATCATTGTAATTGTTCTGCTTTACTTTCTGAACAGGCAAAACAAAAAGTTGAGAAAAGCACTGTCGGATAACGCCATGCAATACGAACAACTCCGATTCGTCCAAAAAAAGCTGATCGAGCAAAAGCGCATGGAACTGCTGACGTATGTGGTCAGAGGAATTTCGCACGAGTTGTCGCAACCGTTAGGCAGTATCACGCAAACGCTTTACGACACATTTAAGGACATAGAGACTTTAGGCGGCGGAAAGAATAAATTATCGGACGAAGCGTATGACACGATCGTGAAGAATCTGAACTCCGACATGTTAACCATATCCCGAAGCAAAGACGCCATCAGCGATTTAGTGAACTCGTTCAGAAACACCATCAAGGAAAATGTCATCGACCCCGAAACGGACTTTAACCTCAGCCAAAAACTGGACGATATTGTCAAAGTGGTCAAACCCGCGATCAAAAGCAACATCAATCTCATTGTCGACTGCGATCCCGATATGGTCATCCGCACTTTCCCGTTGCTTTTCGGTCAAGTACTCACCAACCTCATATCCAATGCCGACCAGCATGCATTTCCGAATTCCGACGACCCGAACGATACAATCCGCATCGTCTGCAAAGGATCGGGCAAAAACTTGATCATCAGATGTATCGACAACGGCATCGGGGTTTCGGAAAATGAAATGGATAAACTGTGTCAACCGTTTGTTTCCAAAAAACAAACCAATCTCGGACTCGGTTTGTCGCTCGTAAAAAATATAGTGGAACAATATATGAAAGGCGAAATCGGTTTTGCGTCCGACAACGGCCTTACCGTAACGGTGGTGATACCCGATTGCATCATTAAATAGATTTCAAAATTCAAGATTTAAAATTCCAAAATTCCAATTGATTGGCAACTTGCATGATATATTAACAAACTCTTTGGCCGGTAAGACCTATCGGGTTTTGAAAACCCAACAGGTCAGCAAACCTATCGGGTCTCAGAGACCTAATAGGTTTAAACAGAAAGATTTTTAAAGTATGAATTAGATTTATAGAAGCCGTAAAACATGCAAAAAGCGGAAAATACCGTCAACATCATGATCGTCGATGATTCCGACGCTTACAGGGAAACCTTGGAGAGAAGATTCTTGCGAAACAGATTCAACAACGATATGCCGTATCGGACTATTTCCGCCGACAGTGCCAAATCGGCCATCGAGAAAATATCTGCGGGAATCGAGCCGATCGATGCGTTCTTGATCGATATACGCATGGAAACCGATCACGCCGGAATCACGCTGATAGAATATATCCGACGCAAGGAACAATTCAAGTATTCGCCGATTATCGTTATCACGGGGCAGCCGGGCGAATATTCGGAAACCCGGATAGAGCGCGAGTATTTGATACACGGATACATCAATAAATCGGACAACGTGGATGTGTTGGAGGAAGTGCGGAAGATCATCGTCCAACACAAAATCTCGCAAAGAAACGATCGGGACAGGTTCCGCGTCGAGATCGAGCGTAACATGGGAACGTGTAAAAAGATACAAGAACTCTTCCGCCGCGTCGAAAATTGCAGTCGAATAGAAAATCCGGTAATTTACATCGACGGCGAAACCGGAACGGGCAAATCGCTGATTGCCGAGTATTTTCACAACATAAGCAACAAAGGCGGGATATTTATCGACTATAATTGCAGCATCCCCGTGGGATCGGACGAGAATATATTGAAGAGCATCTTGTTCGGATCGCGAAAAGGATTTCTCAGCGCCGACCATAAGGGAAACGAAGGATTGGTAAGCCGGGCCGAGAACGGCACATTGTTTTTGGATGAATTTCAAAACGTCAGCACCGAAATACAAGCCATGCTCATTAAGGTGATCGAAAACAAGCAATACCGTTCTTTAGGCTCGGAAGAAGTCAAAAGCTGTAACGTGAGTTTTCTGATTGCGGGAAATCGGAATGTGAAAGAGTTGGTTAAAGAGAAACTGATCCGCGAAGACTTCTATTTCCGAATACTCGACATTCTTACCGTGCCGCCCTTGCGGGAAAGACAAAGCGATATTCCGTATTTTATCGATAAATTCCTGCAAGAAAGTAACCGACGGCAGCATAAATACGTTTCCATAGCGGAAGAAGCCGTTTCGAAGATGGAAAATTACGGTTGGCCGGGCAACGTACGGCAACTGAAAAACGTGATCGAACGCGCCGTACTGCATTGCCGAGGTTACGAAATACCGGCCGACGAGATAAATATCGATACCGTAAATGCCGCTCCGTCGACATCCGTACCGGCCATGGTTGCGGGCGAAGACTTCTTTTCCGAATTGGAACTGCTGGTAAAGAGATACCTTGAACGCAACGTAGACACCATCAAAGCAAAGAACCCGAAAGATCGGCGGGTCATCATCGACATGGACGAGTATAAGGCCGTGCTTTTGAACGGTATCATGGAAGCAACCGGCGAGAATAAAAAAGCCACCGCCCAACTGCTCGGAGTAACGGTCGAACAATTGGCCACGCTGCTGAAAAATGCATAGTGCTGTGCTAATTTTGAGATAACGGTATTATTTGCCGAAAAGTCACGTAGTGACGACATCTTTGTAAACGGGGGTGATAACCCCGGAAAACCGAATGCACCGATCGATTCCGAGCCGCGAACTCCGCAGGGCTCGCCGAAGGCAACCGGCGACACCTTATCGACTATGTCGTCACTTCGTAACTCGGTCTTGATTTCCGTATTTAATTCCGAGGATTTTAATCCTCAGCTATATTATGCCGTCCCTTTGGGACTTTGGAAACGATACTGTCGTTTTACCGGTGACACCTGCTACTTACAATTTCGAATATCATAATGCTGTATTCTACCCGATTAAATATGTCGTGTAAATGTCGTGCCGATTGTCGTGGAAAATACCATACATTTGCTTGGTCGGTTTTTATGTTATGCATAATCTTGTTCAAAAAATCGAAGAATCATGGAGCAGCCGAATTTGGGAAAACGGATATCCGGACTCAGAAAAGCCAAAGGTCTGACGCAGGAGGAACTTGCCGAGCAATGCAAGGTAAGCGCCAGAACATTGCAGCGAATCGAGTCGGGTATTGTTACTCCGAGGGCTTATACAGTTAGGGTTATTTTTGCCGCTTTAGATTGCAAACTCTATGATTCTTCGCCGGGCGATCTCAAAAAAGATAATTCTTTGATGAGATACCGATTTGAACAAGCATATAGATGTTTAAAAGATTTGTTTAACTTAAAAACCAACACAATGAAAAAAGTATCGATTTTGTCCGGATTTGCCTTAGCCGTTGGCTTCGGTTTGTTTGCGCTATCTTTTGATAGTAAAGCGCAAAAAATGGATAATGGGAGTTACCTTCCAAGTAGGGGGATTGTTTATCTAATTCCAAGGGATTTGGGTGATATTTTTATATCCAACGCGACAGACACCGCCTTGTATAGATTTGGAAAATATCGTATTCAAGAGTATAATAAGCAAATATTTCTTGATGGAGAATTTATTGAATTTGTTGAAGAAGGAGATACCGTTATTTTGAATAAAGGCACACTTTTTAGAAAAGCACAACTGGAATTTAGACGAGTGGAATATCAGAATATTCTGGTAAGAAAGGGTATCACCTTTCTTTCTCCTAAACATCTTTCTTTTACTTTGAGTATTAAAATAGGAGATGGTGAGATGCGTTGGGAGTCTAAAAACAATGATATTTTCGTAAAAGATAATCAAATTACTTTAAACGAAGACGATCAAATATTTTTAAATAATGTGTACCAGGGAGATGCATTTGCAAAAGATACCGTAATTTTGAGACCAAGCGGAACATTGATCATCAAAAATACCAGGCGGGAATGAGTCGCACACCGGTTTTCATTGGGACATAAATAAATCGTCATCCGATTTCCGAAAGAGACAAATAATAATTGTAAAAGACAGATCGAGGGTGTGAAATCACAATGTGATTTCACACCCTCTCTTTTTTCGGTATAAGCTATTGTTTTGATATGCAAAAAATTGATGCGGGAGGCATATAACTTGTATCTATGAAGACAGAATAATAACCCTTTAAACAATACGGTCATGAAACGAGTTCTCATCATCTGCATTGCGGTTCTCGTCCTCCAAACGGGCTGTAAAACCGGA
>JAVBNP010000174.1:0-6168 GCA_031551455.1 Bacteroidales bacterium
ATGAAAATTTCCATGCTTTGACCGAAAACTCTGAAAATACCGAGATTTCCCGCTAAGCGAAGTTCCCGCTCGATTTCCACGGACAGTTCCAAATCGGTCATTCCGCTGCGGTACAGTTCGGGAATTTTGGCATAAACGGCAGCATGGATTCGGCCCGATTGTCGAAGCAATTCCGTTTCGGCGTCCGTTTTTACACTGCGTGCTTTTTGAATGGCGGGTGTTCCGTTTACGACTTCCGCCGGACGGAAAATTGCTTCGTATCGCAATCGTTCGGAGTAGGATACGGAATCGTCTTCGAGCATGATTCTGCGAGGCATCGGAATACCCCGTTCCGCCATTATTTCGGCAATTTGTTCGGGTTTACGGACATATAAGACCTGTTTTCCTTCCAAACCTACAGGGCGTCGGACGAAAAATACGGGATCGCCTTCGACGGGAATGTACCAATATCCCATGACCACACGGCCCGAGACATAAAATATGTTTACGTTGGAAGTGATCAGAAAGGCATCGGCTCCCGCCGCTTGCATTTCTTGACGTATTTTATTGATGCGTATTTCTTGTTCGGTCATTTCGACAAAGTATCGTTTATTGGTTTTTGATCGTGCAAAAATAATCCAAAAACGAAACTTTGCGCACGGGCATCAAAGCTTATATTTTATTACAAATATCCTGATATGTAACCAACATAAATATTGTGCGCCGGAGGTGCAACTTACTTCAGCCCGAAGTCAACGCCTCGGGCTAGAGTTCGAACAATGTGGTACATGTGCACTGCAAGTGCAACTTAAGTTGCACTTGCAGTGCACATGTTTACAATCCGGTTTTAAACCCGAGGCGTCGCTTTGCTTGCCGTCGGGCTGAACCATAGCGAAGCGGAGCTCGACGAAGTCAAATAAATTGCCTCTTCGAGGCGTTTGTAGTCTTTCCGACCAAAATTTGAATTATCCGGTAGGCACATATTGAGATATGCGTTTATTTCATTCCGTTAAAAGCGAGGCGCCGTCAACGTCCGTATATAATACGGCATGTTCGTGCAGGCGCAAACAAGTTGCCGGAATTTTTTCCGAAACGGGATCGTTGATGGTGTGATGTACGGCCCAAGCCTTGGTTTTGGCGGGAACCACGCACGATAAATACTTGCCGCTTGTCATGGCGGGTACCGTCAACGTGATGGCATGCGTGGGAACGTCGTTCAAGGTTCGAAAACAACCGTCGTTTACTTGTTGTTTTCGGCATGTTTCGTCCATATCTACGAGTTTTACCCGAACGGGATCGTTAAAGTCGGCGACATGCGGATCGTTGAAGGCAATATGTCCGTTTTCGCCAATTCCGAGACAGACAATATCGATCGGATGCTGTATTAGCAGTTGTGCGTAACGTTTACATTCCTCGTCGGGATTATTGTTTCCGTTAATGTAATTGACAGACTGAAATGGTATCTTTCCGAATATTCGATCTTTCAAGAAATTGCCGAATCCTTGCGGTGCATCGGCGGGCAAGCCGACATATTCGTCCATGTGAAAAGCATTGACTCGTTGCCATTCGATATTCTTTTGCAAGCACAGCGATTCCAAAAATTCGTTTTGCGATGGTGCTGCTCCGAAAACGATATTTACTTCCTCTTTTTGTTTCAGCAACGTTCGCATTGTTTCGGCGACGCCGTCGGCCGCAGCTTGTCCCATTTCACCGCGTGTCGGGTATATTTTGATTTGTAATAAGTCTTTTTGAAAAGATTTCATGAATTGTTATTTTTAAGTACGATATACGATGTTTCCGTTGACCATTGTCATTTTGATGTTAATATCCTTATCGAAAATGACGATATCCGCATCCTTTCCTTTCGTAAGCGAACCTTTCGTTCGGTCGATTCCCATGATGCGGGCGGGCGTGGAAGTAATCATTTGTACGGTTTCGGGTAAAGGAACTTCTCCGAGTCGATGCATCGTACGCACCAATCTGTCGGCTGTGGCAACGCTTCCCGCAAAACCGCTGTTGTCGAGCAATTTGGCAACGCCGTCGCTCACGTTTACTTCTTGGCCGTTTTTAAGGCTTCCCAATATACTCCTTCCGTCAGGCATGCCGGCAGCACGCATCGAATCGGTGATCAACACGATCTTTTCGGGACCTTTAATTTTGTAAATCAGTTGAAGCAAACTTGCCGGGAGATGTACGCCGTCGGCGATAAGCTCAACCGTCATGCCGTCCGTCAGATATGCGGCTTCGATAATTCCCGCATAACGGAAACAATTGCGTCGGGTAACGGTGGAGGTACACGAATACAAATGTGTTACGTGCGTAAATCCCCAATTGAACGCGGAAACGACTTCCTCGTAGATTGCATCGGAATGGGCAATGGCGGGCAAAATGCCCCGGGCAATAAGCGTCTCGCCGAATTCCTTGCTTCCGGGAAGTTCCGGCGCCGAACTCCAGCGAGCGATATCGTTTGTGGCGGATAAAATGGGGAGATAATTATCCGGATGCGGATTTCGAAGATATTTCGGATCTTGCGCTCCTTTCTGGCTCATCGCAAAATAAGGTCCTTCCAAATGAAAACCCAAAAATGACGCACCGTTTGTATTGCGGGCTTTGGCTTGTTTGTATATATCAAACGTTTTAAACAACTCTTCATCGGTCGACGTCAATGTGGTCGGATACAATCCGGTGGTTCCGTGTCGGGCATGCATTTCGGCCGCCGTTAAGAACGCTTCCGTCGTGCCGTCCATAAAATCGGCATTTCCCGCTCCATGCGTGTGCAAGTCGATGAATCCCGGCGAAATATAACATCCTTGCGCGTCGATGATTTCCGCATCGGGAAATTCGATGTTTTTTTCACCGATTTCGCAGATTTTTCCGTCTTTCACGCAAATCGTTCCTTCCGAAATAAGCCGATTGGGCGTTAAAATTTTTCCGTTGATTATTTTTGTTTTGGTCATGATTTTATCGATTTTATTTTGTTCCAACTGCTCGTCATGTGACGTTTTTATTTCTCTTTTTCTAATCCGTCCTTTAATTCTTGTTGCCACATTTCTTCACTCATTTGCTCTAATTGTTTTCGTAATTCCAAGTTGTTAGGGTCGGCAAGCACCTTTTTGTAGAGTTCTGCATAGTCGGGATTGTCACCAAAATAGATGTCAATGAAGACCGAGGTCGGTGTCAAATACAAAATAAGTCCCAGCCCGCCATAGATTATAATTCTCTTGAAAATTCTTTTGTAATAATCTGCTTTATTGCGGAAATAGAAAATTGTCGCAATGAGTAATATTAGTCCGGTAGTTACAAGACCTGTCAGTAAATATATATTTGCACCCGGCCAAAGTTGCAATTTGAAAAGTCCTCCGCATATTATTGGCGGAAAGGAGAGGCCAAGCCCAACTGCTCCAATTATTCTTTTTATGCTTGTATCTTTGTAAGATCCTTTTTTTAAGATATCTCGCAGTCTAATGCCGTTAAAAAGTGCAAAACTGAATACATAATAAAACATTGAGAGTGTCATAAATGCAAACGTAATCAACGTTCCACCTCCCGGTATATTAATAATTTTTAGGAATATTCCGAAAATTGCAATAAGTCCTACGATAAGTTCAAATTTTTTCATTGTTGTTTTCTTTTGGTCCAACGTGTTATTTTATGTCCGTAAACGGCATAAAAAACGAGGTAAAGATAACATGGAATCAACAACCAATACGCTTGTCGAACTCCGATTGTATCGGCCAATCTCCCGTATGCCGTCGGAAGAATCGCATTACCGACCAACCCCATGATCAAAATGGAAGATCCCGTTTTGGTGAAACGTCCGAGGTTACGAATAGCCAAGGGCCATATTCCGGCATAAACCAACGAATTGGGCAACCCCAACAAGACGACAAACCATACGGAGATGTCGACTCCGTGTCCGAAAAATGCGACGGAACCGTGAAGGAAAATAATGCAAAAAGAGAGTAAAAGTCCCAGTACGGTACAAACCCGTAGCGCATTGGTTTGGCTGATGAGCTTGGGCATGCAAATAATTCCCGCGATGTAACCGATAATGGTGGCCGTCAATACGTAAGAGGGAAACGCTTTCGCCTCCAACAAATCTAATCCCCAAGAGGTTGCATAGCCGATAATGGTATCGATGGCGATAACCTGTGTCCCGCAATGCGTGAAAATGGCAACTGCTCCAAGTACCAAATACGGAAAATGCAAAACACTCTTTTTTCCGGCATGCGATTCGGCCATCTCTTTGCTTTCTTCTTCCGTATTGATTTCGGGCAACACGGAATAACGAATGAACAGGCCGACTGTCGTCAGAAAGACGCTCAAACATGCATAGGGAAGGATAACTCGCCGAATCAATTCATCCAATGCCGCATTTTTGACCGCTTCCGTCATGTTAGGCAACGCCGCAAACAATTCGCTGTCCGTTGCTTTGAAAACGACGGCCGCGAAAATGAGCGGAGAAACGATTCCCGCAAATTTGTTGCATATCCCCATGATGCTGATTCGTTGCGCGGCTCGTTCAATCGGCCCGATAATGGTGATGTACGGATTGGCGGCCGTTTGTAATACGGACATTCCCGTTCCCATGGTAAACAGTCCCGTCAGAAAAATTCCGTAGGTTCGCGTAAGAGCGGCCGGGATAAACAAGAGCGCTCCGCCCGCCAGAAAAAAGAATCCGGTCATGATTCCCCGTTTGAATCCGACTTTCTTTAACAGCAATCCTGCCGGAACCGACATGACGAAATAAGCAATGTAGAAAGCAAAAGCGACCAAATAAGATTGGAAGTTGTTCAGCTCGCAGGCAATTTTAAAATAGGGTATCAAGATAGCATTCAGCCATGATACGAACCCGATGATAAAAAACACCAATGCGATGATGGCAATGGAAACGATGGTGGTTCGACGTATGTTCATGATGTTATATTTTCGGCTCCCATCCCGGTTCGTAATCGCGGCCCCAGAAACGTTGCGCCTCATTATCGCCGATAATATGTCCGTCGGCGGGGTTGAGATCGAGCGTACGTCCGACGCGAAGCGCGATGTTACCCAACAACATCAATGCGGTACATTGGTGTCCCGTTTCGGCCGTACATGCCAAAGGAGTTCCTTTGCGGATAGCGTCGAAAAAGTTTTGAAAATGCAATTCATCTAATTGTTGCGAAGGATTTCGGGTATTGCCTTGTTCAAAAGAGCTTTTGCTGTCCGCACTTTTAATGACTTTATTTTTATGATCGAAAATTTTGTACTCGTTACCTCCGGGAATAAATAAACTTCCCGAATCGCCGAAAAACAACACGCCCACGGAAGCGTCTTCCGTGTTCTTTGCATTGCAACTGTTAGCTTCGAGCGATAATACCGTATTATCGTATTCCAGAGTGATCAGTTGCGTATCGGGCGTTTCCTGATCGTCTTTGTAATAATAACGTCCTCCCGCCGAACTGATTTTTTTCGGATATTTCAAATTCATTCCCCAACAAAGCAAATCGACCATGTGTACGCCGTTTCCGCCCGATTCGGCGGTACCCCAATGCCAAAACCAGTGCCAGTTATAATGTACCACGTTATCTTTAAAGATGGTGCGTGGAGCCGGTCCCTGCCAAAAATCCCAATCTAACCAATCGGGTACGGGAGCGATTTTTCCGATTCCGATACTCGGGCGATCGGCCGCATACCACATTCTTCCGGAGTGAATTTTACCAATGACCCCGTCGTGAAGCAGATTGATCGCTTCGATTAAGTTGGGCCATGAGCGACGTTGGTTGCCCACTTGTACCACTTTTCCGTATTGAGCGGTTGCTTCCACCAACATTTCTCCCTCGCGGGGATTGTGGCTGACCGGTTTTTCCAAATACACATGTTTTCCGGCCCGTAATGCCATCAATGCCGCCGGCGTATGCCAATGATCGGGCATGGCGATAACAACAGCATCAATATTTTTGTCGGCCAACGAAACCCTAAAATCCTTTTCTCCCTTGGGCGCTTTGTTGTTCACTTTTTTCACGGCATCAATGCACTTTTCGACCGCTCTTCGGTCGACGTCGCAAACCGTCGCCACTTCGCATGTATTCATTTGGGCGAAATTCGTAGCCAATGCCGTACCTCTGCCGTTAACGCCCACTATCGACAAACGAATGCGATCGTTGGCTCCGAGAATACGACCGTAACTCGATGCCGAAAAACCGGGCA
>JAVBNP010000158.1:0-3650 GCA_031551455.1 Bacteroidales bacterium
CCCGGGTCGCCTTCATCGGCATTGCAGACCAGATATTTTGTTGCTCTTTTTTTCTTGTAGCCGGCGCGGAGTTTTGCTCCTGTCGGATAGCCGGCGCCGCCACGACCACGAATACCCGATATTTCTACTTCCCGGATAATATCTTCACGGGTCATTTGTGTGAGCGCCTTTGCTGCCGCAAAATATCCGCCATGCGCGATATAATCTTTCATGTCGGCAATATCTATTGTCCCGCTTAAATCGCGTACAATTCGTGTCTGCGACTTGAAAAACTCTATATCATCTATTTTTGGAACATGTCGCTTCAATGTTTTATCAAAGTACGTATATTTTTCAACCGGAGTATGATTCACCAAATGACTTTGAACAATTTCTTTCGCTTTTTCGGCATTTAATTCCGTATAGATAACCTTTTCGGGATACACCACCATCACCGGACCTAATGCACATATACCAATGCAACCGGTTTGATATACCTTTACATCTTTCGCTATACCATGCAATTGAATTTCTTTTTCAACAGTGTCCTTAACTTCGGCACAATTTGCGGAAAAACAACCTGTGCCGCCGCAAACCGATACTCTGTACTTATACTTATCCCGATTTTTAAGCTGCTCCCGTCTAATCTCTTCTAATTGTGCAATGGATTTAATAATCATACCGGTTAGTATTTAGACAGGATTTGTTTTATTTTATTTTGATTGTCGGCCCTGTAAACAGAGTTATCAATCATCATAGCGGGAGCCAGCCCGCACGCTCCCAGGCAGTGTGCCTTACATAAGGTGAACTTACCATCCCCGGTAGTACTGCCAACGTCTACTTTAAGTTCCTCTTTTAACATGTCAGCGCTTTTTTTCCCGCCATTCACATAACATGCCGTACCCGTACATATCCTTACCGTGTGTTTTCCTTTGGGTTCGGTCGAGAAAAACGAATAAAATGTAACTACTCCCGATATTTCGGATACAGGCATTTTCATTTTCTCGGCAATAAATTTCTGGACTTCGTATGGTAAATAACCATAAATATCTTGGGCCGCATGAAGTATTTTTATCAGATTGCTTGGTTTTGCTTCAAGCTGAACAATTACCTCCGCAATTTGTCCTAACTTTTGAACATGGTCTTTATCTTTGATTTGTTCCATATATGTGATATTTAGGATTTATGGTTAATTCTTTTTTTGAGGTGCTATTCAAAATAGGATGCCGTATCCCAGTATCTTTTCTTCTGTACTTTTTGGCGCCCCAAAAAGTACCAAAAAGGGCTTGACGCTAAAATCTCGCTCCGCCTGTCGGCTGCGCTCAGACAGCTTAGCGTCAATAAGGAAAGCTTCGCTTGATAAACGGGCTAACGCCCGCACCAGTTCTGAATGACGGGTGACAGCACGCTTCATGGCTTTGCCCGTGAAGAATTGCCCTTGGCACCATATTGACGATTTTCCGTTCAAGCGCAGCCGATAGGCGGAGCGCGTTAAAATCGTCGAGCCGTTTTTGGTTCTTTTTTCGGCATAAAAAAGAACAAGAAAGAAGAAATAGAAAAATTGCACCTCAAAAAAGAATTAACCGGATTTATATAATTTCCTGTCCCATCATAATTACCTTGTCGGGTTCACCCGAACTGTCCATTACCGGCGAGTACATGTACCAGATGTGCTTCATGCCTTCGGCGGTTAATTGCTCGCCTTCGCCTTTGAGGATGATGCCGTCAAGCATTTCGTTCCAGTTTCGGGTGAATAATTCTATTTCTTCGGGCGGCATATTGTCGGTTATTTTGGTGCCAAGCAACTGTTCGCGCGGTACTCCGTGAAATCTGACAGCGGAATTGTTAATATCTATCAACTTAATATCAATATCGTAGGTGATACGTAAAAATTCCTTGTCGATTGAACCAATTACCGCATTCAGTTCAGCTCTTTCTTCATTAACCAGTTCGTGCATTCGTTGCAGTTCAATTTCCCGGCGATGTGATTCTTCCCGGGCTTCATTTGCACTTTTCACCGAAGATTCCGATAAAGACAAGGCATCGTTAAGCTTCTCTTCCCGCATGCGGAGCTCTTCCTGCGTAGCCTGCATCTCCTCCATGTTCTGTCGAAGTTCCTCTTCCTGATTCGTCAACTCTTCGGTCTGCAATCTCGATTGTTCGAGCAGACGTTGCGTCCTGATGGTTGTTTTTACCGAAGAAACAGTAGAAGCAACGCTTTCAGCCAGTTTATCGATAAATTCTTTCACATGGGACTCGAACGCTCTGAAAGCTGCAATTTCGATTACACCGTATATTTCGTCATTAATCACAAGCGGAACAATGAGCAATGCGCTTGGAGTTTTGTCGCCAAGCCCCGATGTTATATGAATGTAATTCGTGGGAATATCTGTCATGTAAATACTCTGACGTTCCAGAAAACAAGTTCCCACCAATCCCTCTCCGGGTTCGATTTCTTTCTGAAGATATTTGCGGCGTTCGTATGCGTAACAGGCTTTCAGTTCAAGCACGGGGTGTGTGGCATCGTCGTTGAGGATAAAAATACCGCCCTGATTGGCCCCGATGTATTTCACCAGATTGCTGATGATTGCATAGCAAAATTTTTCGATATTATCGTTGTTGGAACGCAGCAGTTCGGCAAACCTGGCCAGCCCTACGGTTATCCAATTGCGCCGTTCATCTTCCTCCTGCCGTTTCTGTTTCTCTTCTTCGGCCACCTTGAGGTTGTCGCGCATTTGAAGCATCGCTTTACCCAATGCGTCGTCTTCGCCAAGCAGTTGATAATCGACATCCAGGTTTCCCTTGCCTATGTTTTCGGCAAAAGCGACGATCGCATTTAACGATCCGGAAAGTTCGCTCATGCGGCTGAACATGTCCGTTATTTCGTTTTTGCGGCTATCGGTTTCAAACGTCGTTTTTACATCTCCGCGCGACAAACGGCCAACTCTCCCGCTTACTTCAGAAATTGGCTTACGGATATACCCTGCTATCAGAAAAAAGATTCCCCAACAGATGCCTATTCCAACCGGTACTGCCCAAGTAAGGTGTATTAACCCGTACTTAACGCCGACAATGCCAACTGCCACGCAGTATACGATGATACCCGATATAAGCAACACAAGATTGCGAACCACACTGTGGCGAAAAACGTATAAGGCCGCTACAATATTGGCTATTCCCAGTATACCAATGATAATTAACGATATTGTATGTGTATTGGTAAGCATAAATTTTTAATATTTAGGTTTAACGTTAGGGTTTGATTTAAAATGAAAAATCTACGCCAACAGCTAAACACCGATTGGTGCGTCGATATGTACGGGTAATGTTGCAAAAAGCGGAAAGGTGATGGTTGTTATATCGGTTATGAAGACTCCGCCTTTTAATGTCACACAATTCAAAAAAATGCGGCCTTTACAGCCCGTGTAAGTAAATTATTCATTTTAGGTCGGGTCTATATTGCTGAAATAATACAACACTTATGTTAAACGAAATTTTATGAAAAAGGTTACAAAAATCTTTGTTTTTAAATATATAAAGTCTAATAAATATTTTCATTAATATTGCAAATGTTTTTGATTTGCTCCGCCGAGACTTCGCTTGCCCACTTCTCGAAATCCGCTACCCTATGTTTCATGGATTTAACCCATCTATTGTGAGTCACCTTTTTC
>JAVBNP010000272.1:0-32950 GCA_031551455.1 Bacteroidales bacterium
GGCTATCCTTGCCATCACCGAGGAAGAACGTGTTGAACCTTTGCTTTGCAGTCTCAAAAAGCTCGACGCCAAGGCAGAACAACAAGGCATACGAGCGTTTGTATGGAATATCGAAGGAATGATGTAAGATATTTCCCGACCTGCCGGGTTTTTAAAACCTTATTAGGTCTTTGTGTAAAATAATAAAGACCCATTAGGTTTTAAAAACCTAATGGGTCAGAAAAAGAAGTAAAAATATTATCAATGAAAAGAATCCTTATTAGCACAGCATTCATCATTTTGGTAACTTGCGGATTATACGCCCAAGATGTCAAATTCGGAATCAAAGGCGGACTGAACTTGCCGAACATCACCGCGGGCGGTAATAATACGCCCGTCAGCGAAGGTTACAAATCGCGATTGGCCATGGGAGCAGGTATTTTCACCGAGGTACAATTCAATAAGTTACTGTCTTTCCGTCTCGGTGTGGAATACAGCGGACAGGGCGGAAAAAAAGACGGCATGCAGGCGATGCCTTCGCAACGACTCATCACCGCCATGGGTAACAGTATGGGCATGTCGGTAACCGATCAACAAATTGCCGATTTGACAGCCATTGCGGCAGATATGCCGACGTATTATTATGCCAATGTGGACAATACCACTAAATTCGACTACGTAATGATACCGCTCTTGGCACAATTCGGTTGGGATCTCGGTCAATCGCCGTGGCGCGTGTATGTCAATGCGGGACCGTTTGTATCGTTTCTCATCTCAGGCAAGCAGGTATCCAAAGGCTCCAGCTTGATGTACGCCGATGCTTCGGGAACGGAAACCGTGTGGACCGATTTGGATCCGGTCATCCAAACCCTCATCACAACCGAGTTTCCCGATATGGAAAAAGTCTTGAATGAACCGGTTACGTTTGGTACCACGAATATTACCGGCGAAATGAAAAGTACCAATTTCGGTATTACCGGCAACGTGGGTATCCGTTATCAATGCGGACGCAACTATTTCTTCCTCGAAGCGGGCGGCAATTACGGATTCATTACCGTGCAGGAAAACAGCGCCAACGGCAGCAACCGTATCGGTGCGGGTTCGGTGATGGTTGGGTATGCATTCTCGTTATTTTAAACATAAAATATCCCGCAGATTACGCGGATTTCCGCAGAGTTGTAATATTAATCTGCGTTATTTGCGGAATCTGCGGGGAAATAACGATCGAAAGAAGTAAAACAAGATTGACTTTAAAAATATAAACCAGGGCACCTTCCCCGAATATTATAAATTATCACTTCGTGTGCGCACACGGTTGAAAAATTATTAGTCCGTGTACGTACACGGACTGAAATTTGTTATAAATGTTTTTTTTTGCGTAGAAACT
Source organism: Bacteroidales bacterium (assembly GCA_031551455.1). Classification (GTDB taxonomy): domain Bacteria; phylum Bacteroidota; class Bacteroidia; order Bacteroidales; family UBA4181; genus JAIRLS01. The sequence continues at coordinate 1,367 of JAVBNP010000272.1, forward strand.
TCGAACACTAATTACTTACTTAAAATCGGCTAAAACCGATCAAGCTTTAAAAATTCGGCATATTTTGTATAAAATAGTATCGGATTTTATATAACTCGAAAACTGATTGCGAAAAATATCTTATTGATTCTTTGGATAAAAAAGGCCAACAATTGTATTTCCCGGCACAACAACTCTAATTTCCGTCAATTTAATCAAAACGTACACAAAAATCGAAAATTTGTACATGTTTTTAAAAACACCGAAACTTTAATTGTATTTATTTTCAATAAATTATGTATTAAATAAAATATTTTTATCGTTTTTTTTGCAATAACACAAAAACCGGTTATCTTCGCACGATTTAACAAATTTCATTTTAATTAACACACTTAAAATTTTAATCTTATGTTTAAGAAAGTATTAGTAGTATTTGCAGCAGCTGTTCTAACAATGGGATATGCACAGGCGCAATTTACATTCGGCGCACGCGCGGGATTTAACTTAACCAGCTTTGGTGGTAGCGATAAAGATTTTTTGGGTTCATCACCTAAGATGAAACCCGGATTCCAAATCGGTGTGGTGGGTGAATATGCTTTTGGTGATGCTTTTGCCATTCAACCGGGTATCTTATTTGCAACACAAGGTGCTAAGTATAAAGAGTCAGTAAACTATATGGGCGTAGATGTTGATTATGAAACTACAATGAATTTGAATTACATCCAAATTCCCATCAACCTCCAATATAAGGTAGACTTGGGAAGTACAAAATTATTGCTGCAAGCTGGTCCTTATTTGGGCTATGGACTTGGAGGTAAGGAAAAATATAAAGTAAGCGGAGGCGGAGAAAGTGAAAGCGGTGATTATAAAATCAAATTTGGAAGCGGAGATGATGAAGATGTTGAATATGTTGACAACGCATTTGACTTTGGATTAGGTGTAGGTGCTGGTTTACAATTTGGCAATTTACAAGCAGGAGTGGGATACAATTTTGGTTTCACAAGCTTATTTGATGAAGGGACTTTAAAAAACAACGGATTGGCCATCACATTAACTTATTTATTCGGCAAATAAGATATTTGTTCGATAAAACTTTACAAAAGCCGGTCTTTTTAAAGATCGGCTTTTTTGTTATTTATTCCGTTATTCTTTGCGAAAAAATAAAAAACAATTACCTTCGTATGATCTTATCGGTTACCAAACACACTAAAAGACAAACCATGTTGAAAAAAATATTCATCGTAACGGTACTCGTTGTTTTAACGGCAGGTTATGCGCAAGCACAATTCAAATTCGGCGTACGTGCGGGATTTAACTTAACCAATTTCTACGGCAGCGACAGCAAAATGGATGCCCAAGTGACGCCCAAAATGAAACCCGGATTTCAAGCCGGCGTGGTGGGGGAATATTCGTTTTCCGAATCGTTTGCCCTTCAACCCGCCGTTATATTTGCCACGCAAGGCGCCAAATATAAAATAAATACCGCCGGAACGCTTCCGGGCATGGAAGATGTCGATGGTACCCCTTATTTCGAATACAAGGGCGATGAGAAATTTCAGATCAACTACATCCAAATACCGATCAATGCTCAATATAAATACGATTTAGGCCCCGTAAAATTATTGCTGCAAGCGGGCCCTTATTTCGGATTCGGTATCGGAGGTAAATACACAAAAAATATTGATTATACCATATCGGGAGAAGGCGGCAAGATTAATGACGATAAAAAAATAAAATTCGGCAATAAGGATAATGACGATGATACGTATTATTTTAACAATGCATTCGATCTCGGTTTGGGAATAGGTGCGGGCGTTCAATTCGCCGGGTTCCAAGCCGGATTGGGTTACAATTTCGGATTCATGAGTTTAACCGACGACGGTACCGTCAAAAATAACGGATTGACGGTTACGCTGACTTATTTGTTCGGCAAATAAATCGGAGATAACGCGATAAAATTTCAAAGAAACCGCTATATATATCATCTCGTCATTGTGTGTCCTATTTAGTCTTACAAGACAAAAACTTGGATGACGTAATGACCTGTTAGGTTTTAAAAACCTGATAGGTCTTATGCCGGACATATCCTATCAAGTCTTTGAGACATAATAGAGTATGATTCGCGTCATTACCTATCTGCCGAACAGGCAGGCAACTATTGCCGGTCATAAAAGATTAATTTCATCAAGCCCCAACGTTTGTCCTTTGATTTCCGACAATGAAAAATATTCCGTTTGCATTTTTCTTTACCCTGTTATCCGCTTGTTCGTCATCAACCGATCATTTAACCGACGGCGCTTGGCGAGGCGTGTTTCTTGCCTCCGACAACGAAATACCGTTTCTTTTCGAAGTAACGGCCGCCGATTCCGAAAATACCGTTGTTACGTTAATTAACGGCGAGGAACGCATCGACTTGTCGGGCATCACTTATCGCAACGACACGGTTATTATTCCGATCAAAGCGTACGACGCCGTTTTGGAAGCCAAAATCTCGGGTAATCGCATGAGCGGCATGTTGATCAAATTGTATACCGATAAACCCGGCGGACGGATACCTTTTACTGCACAAAAAGGCGCTGCCCCGCGTTTCGCGGATAACGGCGAAAAAGCAACCGTTTCGTTGGACGGGCGTTGGGAAATTGTTGTTCCCGAGCGCGATTCGGCAAAGCAAGTCGGTGTTTTTCGGCAAAAAGACAACGGGTATTTGACCGGCTCCATCCTCACGCCGACGGGTGATTACCGTTATTTGGAAGGAACGGTGCAAGGCGACCGATTTTATTTATCGTCTTTCGGCGGAATGACGCCGTATCTCATACGAGGTCAATTCACGAATGCCGACCGATTTACGGCCGAGTTCATCACCCCCGGCGGAACGACTCATTTTGAAGGAAAACGTAATCCCGATGCTTCTTTACCCGATGCATACGCAACGACCATGCTCAAAAGCGGATATACCACGCTCGGATTTCAACTTCCCGACCTTGACGGAAAGATTGTATCATTGTCCGATCCGAAATATCAAGGTAAAGTAGTCATCGTTTCCGTACTGGGCAGTTGGTGTCCCAATTGTTTGGACGAAACGGCCTTTTTGGCTCCGTGGTACAAAACCAATCGGCAACGCGGCGTAGAAATTATCGGATTGGCTTTTGAACGGAAAAACGATTTCGAATATGCCCGAAAACAATTATGGCAACTCAAGGAACACTACGGCGTGGAATACGATATTCTGTTTGCGGGAAAAGTCGGAGAAGAAACCGTATCAAATGTGCTGCCCGAATTGAACAAGCTGATGTCGTATCCGACAACGATTTTTATCGACAAAAGAGGATCGGTGCGAAAAATTCATACCGGATTCAACGGCCCGGCTACCGGACAATTTTACGAAGAGTTTAAAACGGAATTCAATCGAACAGTCGACGAGTTGATTGCGGAAAAATAATTCCCGATCGTTTTTTGTTCCGAAACGTTTATTTGCGCGATAAATCTTACGCATATCCTCGATATATGCCTCCCGGCTCCGAAGGCGGCCGGTGTTATGTTGCCGAAAATTTTTGAAAAATAAGTCCCAACGGGACGGTATAGTCAAGCCGAGGATTAAAATCCTCGGAATTGAATGCGACAACCGAACCTGAGTCCCAACGGGACGACATAATCCATATGCCGTCCCGTTGAGACTCGATAATCATTTAGTATCGATTTTCCCGGCAGGATTGAAACTCTGCGTTATGATATGTTGTCCCTTCAAGACTCGGGAATCGTCTTTCGACGGATTCGTCACATAGGGTGGAAATTCTCTGCCGAATTATTCCGTCACTTCGTGACTTTACTTCAAGAAACATTTTTCTATCTTTACCTCTTTTAAAATTAAGCGGCACGCCAACTTTCCAAGAACCATAACGCTTGAAGATCGTCGATTTACTGAAATATTCGGAGAAAGACCCCATGATATTTACCCGAGCGTCGTTTTGGGTATTTTTCATGATCGTATTGCTCGTTTATTCGTTCTTGTACAAAAAAAATGTTTGGCGCAACGCATTTCTTTTCATCGTCAGCGTATATTTTTACTACAAATGCGGCGGCTATTATTTTATTATTTTACTGTGGTCGGTACTGTTCAATTATTTTATCGGGCTCGGCATTTCGCATGCAAACGGCCGATCCGGGAAGAAAACGATATTGACGGTCGGCGTGTGTGTTAACTTGCTGTTGGTGGTTTATTTCAAATATGCTTATTTATTTACCGGATGGATCAACAACTTATTCGGAACGGCTTTCGAAGTAAAAAATCTGCCGGCCGAATTGTATAACAGCATCGCGGGAACGCATTTCGATATCTCCGTCGTTATACTCCCCATCGGTATTTCCTTTTTCACGTTCCAAGCCATCAGTTACATTGCGGACGTTTACAAACAAAAAGCGCCCGTTGTCAAAAATCTTTCGGATTTCGGATTCTATCTGTCCTTTTTTCCGCAACTGGTTGCCGGACCGATTGTTCGTGCGGCGGAATTTGTTCCGCAAATGTATCGTAAATATCGGTTGCGAACGGAAGAGGCCGGACATGCACTGTTTTTGATCGGCTGCGGATTGATCAAAAAAATCATCATTTCCGATTATATTTCCATAAACTTTGTCGATCGGGTTTTCGATCAACCTTTGCTGTACTCGGGTTTCGAGAATTTGATGGCAGCATACGGCTATGCGTTGCAAATTTATTGCGATTTCTCGGGCTACACCGATATTGCCATCGGATTGGCCCTGCTCATGGGATTTCGACTGCCCGCCAACTTCAACTCGCCGTATCAAGCACACAACATTACCGACTTTTGGCGACGTTGGCATATTTCGTTGTCGTCGTGGCTGCGCGATTATTTGTACATTCCGTTGGGAGGAAATCGCAAAGGACGTATCCGAACCGATATCAATTTGGCAATAACCATGTTATTGGGTGGATTGTGGCACGGAGCCGATTTGCGGTTCGTTCTGTGGGGCGGATTACACGGAGCGGCATTGATCCTGCACAAAGGTTGGTTACGGTTATTCCCGACCGTTACATTAAAGAAAAAAAAGACGTCCGTTTTTTTCGGCACCTTACTAACCTTTCACTTCGTGGTTTTTTGTTGGATATTTTTCCGTTCAACCGATATGTCGGCGGCCGGAGCCATGCTTCAACGTATTTTCACCGCCACTTCGTTTCGTTTAATCGGCGAAATAGTTGTCGGTTACCGTTTTGTCTTCGGGATTATGGTCATCGGATTTTTGATGCATTGGTGTCCGGCACAATGGAAAGAATATTGTCGAGGCCGTTACATCCGACTGCATGTTGTATGGAAAGTCGTCACGGCGGTTTGTCTGTTTTTCCTGCTCTATCAAATGAAATCGTCGGTAATTCAACCGTTTATTTATTTCCAATTTTAACGATTAACTCGGGATCGAATTGAAAATCATGGCAACAAACGTTGTCTGCTTCATTTTCGAAACGTGCAAAAGTGCGGTAACTTGCAAAAAACGGATAAATATTTGCGATTTCGATTTTTCCCGAAACATTATTTATAAAAATTCGTATTTTTACACGGATTCTTTCCCTTTTTTGAGGAAAATAGAAACATATTAATCGAATATAACGTTTATTTATATATATAAATGCCCGTATACCAATCTATATACGGGATAAGCATTGAGAATATGCAAGTCGAAACATGTCGGTGGGATGTATCCGAAAGGGTACGATTGTTCGGAAAAATGATGCTTCCGGATGCTTCCATGAATGCCATTGTCGTAGCGGTACACGGTATCGGCGAACATAGCGGGTGTTACAACCAATGGGGCGAGAAATTCATCGATCAATCCATCGGTTTTTTGTCGTTTGATTTAAGAGGACACGGTCGATCCGACGGAAAAAGAGGACATGCTTCTCTTAAAAATCTCGAAAACGATCTCAAAACGGTCATAAAATACACGCGAAAAAGATTTCCGAAGATACCCGTCATCTTATTCGGACACAGCATGGGCGGTCAAATCGTACTGAGTTATGCGATGAGTAAAGGCGTCAAAGTGCAGGGAATTATAACTTCGTCGCCATGGCTGAAGTTGGAAAATCCTCCGGCTTCGTGGCTCATCAAATTGGTCAAAATCGTGTCACGCATCATGCCGTCGTTTACGGCTTCGACGGGCATTAAGGCTAACCGATTGACAAGCGGTGCATCGACAAAAAGTACCAAAACCGATCCCTTGATGCACAAAAAAATATCCGTCAAATTGTTTACCGATTTGCTGGAAAACGGAGAAAACATCCTGCGTAACAAACATCGTTTGAATGTGCCGCTCTTAATGATGTACGGCGACGCCGACCGATTATCTTCGTATCGGGCGGGAAAATCTTTTGCCCAAAATGCCGGAAAGTATACCGAATTCAAATTATGGAAAGGAATGTACCACGATTTGTACAACGATACCGGTAACGAGGCCGTTTTTCAATATGTCATGAATTGGATATCGCGATTGATCAAAAATGATGGAGCTGTTCAGAACACCCGTAAAATGTACCGAGTCGCTTGAAAAAATAAAATACGGCTCGCCAATGGTTATGCTCGGCTCATGCTTTGCCGAGAACATGGGCAACATATTGCAACGACTTAAATTCGACATTTCGCTCAATCCGTTCGGAATTATTTATCATCCGTTGCCGGCAGCGCAAAACGCGGAACGCATGATTACGGGAAAACCGTATTGTGCGGATGAGTTGCGACTACACGGCGAATTGTGGCATGGTTTCGATCATCACGGACGATTTTCTCATCCCGATATCAATGTTTGTTTGCAACGCATGAACGACGAATTGAGCCGGGCACACAAACGGTTGATGCGGGCCGACTTGTTGTTCGTTACTTTCGGTACTGCGCGGGCGTATCGTTTAAAAAGCGACGGACGTATCGTAGCCAATTGTCATAAATATCCCGCTTCCGATTTCGAACACTTTCGATCCGACGCAGACGAAATATGCCGTATTTGGACGAAATGCATCTTGAATTTACGAGAATTTAATCCCGATGTGAAAATCATTTTCACGGTCAGTCCGATAAGACACTTAAGCGACGGCGCTCACGAAAACCAATTGAGCAAATCCGTTTTGCTGACGGCCGTTGATCGATTGATCGGCGAAACAACCGGCACCGGCTATTTTCCCGCTTACGAAATTATGTTGGACGATTTACGGGACTATCGCTTTTACGATGAAGATATGACGCACCCGAATCGAACGGCCGTCAACTACATTTGGCAACGTTTTACCGAAACGTACATGACGGATAATACCCGCAAATTAATGAAGGAAACGGAAGATATCGTCAAAGCCTCGGAACACAGACCGATACATCGAACATCCGCTTGTCGGACATTTGCGGCAAAATATCTCGAAAAAATAGCCCGTCTGCAACCGGCAATACCTCAAGCGGATTTCACGAAAGAAATCGAATTATTTGAACGGATGCTTGACGAATGATGGTATACGTATTTCGCAATACAATCAATTTTTGAAATCGTCTGAAACCTATCGGGTTTCAAAAACCCAATAGGTTTTCTTGCAATAAAAATAAGCCTCTTTAACCGACAATTATTTTATCGCATTTCGCGAAAATATTTTTTCGAAGCTCTACGGCTTTGAGAATTTCGGGATCTTTCTTACGCTTACCGTTCCAAATCCGCCAACAAGCATAAAGCCTCTTAACAAAACAACCGTATTCGTATGCAAACAATCCCGATGGAATCAATAAAATGATCATGGTTAGTTTGCCCCAAATACATGGGATGAAAACAACAAACAAAACAGCCATGATGATATGATACAACGGAAAAAGCACCAAACAAACAACAAACTGCACCGAACTCACAAACTGAGGGTCCTTCACGTTACGAGAACCCAAACGGGAACCCAAGTAAGCCGGATAATTGAGCAACAAACCGAGGATATACAACGGAATACCCGTCAACGCCAATAATGTTTGTCCCGCAAGACCGAGGAAAGAATACGGTTGTCGTTCGATTATTCGATCATCAAAGTTATGCTTTCGAATGATTGTCGTATAGTCCTTTATTTGTGCGCACAAATCGGCTCCGGCTTCGGGGTCGGTTTGAAGAAAATTCTGCATCGTTGCAATGATTTTTTGTTGCGTCGACAGTCGCTGTGACGCATTTCGATCATTCAAACCCAAACGTTGCATTGCTTGCCGCAAATAATATACGCGAATGCGTTCGATTTCGGAATAGCATGTTTCGTTTTCGATGTCAACCATTCCTTCTTTCATTTTCTCCGAAAGGGCATCCTGCATATGTTTAAACGCTTTTGCGGGATTTTCGACATATAAATCGTAGAAATCGGACACTTCAAGCGCTTTGCCGTAATTGACGATAACATCGGTACGAATCCGGTTGGTACTGACATATTCGAGTCCCACGGGAACAATTTTAACGACGGGACGGGTTCCGTAATTTTCTTGAACTTGCATTGCCAAGCGGAATATCCCTTTTTGCAATATTCGCAAACGTTTAATTTCGTTGTGCGTTCCTTCGGGCATAATCCCGACGGCTTGGCCGTGAAGAAGCACTTGATGCAGGATATCGAACGTTTCCTGATTGTTGTCGGAAGAATTGCCGCCGTCACGTTTTCGGTAAATCGGCAGGATACGAAGAAAATGCAATACGGCAATAATGATCGGTTTACGGAAAATATCCGCCCGTGCCACAAAAACGGGTTGGCGATTCTTGGTACACAAGGTGACTAAAGCATCCATCAAAGCGTTTTGATGGTTGGGCGCAAAAATAACCGGACCGGTATCGGGAACGGTTTCGGCTCCAATGACGTCCACCTTTCGGTAAAAAAGATAAAGCATCGGACGGACGAACACGTTTCGAACAAACGCATATCCCAACGAACGTTTGCACATCTTTTGTTCTAAGGTTTCAGCCATACGATTGAGTATAAAAAGATTGTTTTATTCGATAATACCGCATATTGATAAAACGAAGACGCTAAAATACAAAAAAACGACAAAACGGGACAACAAACCTCGATTAACAAGATGTTCGAAACTATCTCAAAAATCATTTTCGTTTCGTCATATTTCTTTTACATTTGCCGATAAGAAAGAGCAGTTTTACAAAATATAAAATACATACAATGAACAGTTTTGCCTCACGCCATATCGGCCCGCGCAACGAAGAGTTGTCGCAAATGTTTTCCGCAACGGGTGTATCATCCATGGACGAATTAATCGACAAAGCGCTTCCGGCCGACATCCGTATGCCGAAAAAGTTAGACCTGCCCGACGGAATCGGCGAAGCTGCCTACTTGGAAAAACTGAAGAAAACAGCCGAAAAGAATAAATTATTCCGCACGTATATCGGACTGGGTTATTACAATACCTTAATGCCGTCGGTTATCAAACGCAACATTCTCGAAAACCCTTCGTGGTATACATCCTATACGCCTTATCAAGCCGAAATTTCGCAGGGACGCCTCGAGGCATTGCTCAATTTCCAAACGGTCATCGTTGAATTGACGGGAATGGATATTGCCAACGCTTCGTTGCTTGACGAAGCCTCGGCAGCGGCCGAAGCCATGATTATGATGTTTCATGCCCGCTCGCGCGAAGCAGTGAAAGAAGGCGCCAATCGTTTTTTTGCCGATTTAAAACTTTTCCCGCAAACGCTTGATGTCATCAGCACTCATGCGCAACCATTGGGAATCGAAGTTGTTACGGGCGATTTTCGGACATTTATGCCCGATTCGAAAATTTTCGGCGCCATGGTGCAATACCCCGATGCCGAAGGACAAATCAATGATTATCGCGCTTTCACGGAAAAAATGCATGTCGTCGGAGCAAAACTCGGAGCGGCAGCCGATTTGATGAGTCTTGCTTTGTTGGTTCCGCCGGGACAATGGGGCGCCGACATAGCCGTCGGTTCGTCGCAACGTTTCGGAGTACCGCTCGGGTACGGAGGCCCTCATGCCGCTTATTTCGCCACACGCGACGAATTTAAACGCAACATGCCCGGCCGCATTATCGGCGTCAGCGTCGATGCACAAGGCAAGCGCGCATTGCGCATGGCATTGCAAACCCGTGAACAACACATCAAACGCGAACGCGCCACGTCGAACATTTGCACGGCACAAGCTTTGCTGGCCACCATGGCCGGAATGTACGCCGTGTATCATGGTCCCGAAGGTGTCAAGGAAATTGCCGAACGTATTCACCGATTAACCCGAATCTTGGCAAAACAATTGTCCGATTTGGGATATGAATTAAATCAAACGAATTTCTTCGATACGCTGACCGTAAAAATATCCGACGAAGCAAAAGTTTCCGAAATCATTCGATCGGCCGAAGCGCGGGAAATTAATTTCCGACGCATGAAAAACGGGGTCGGTATCAGCTTGGACGAAACAACGAACGTGAACGACGTACGGGACATTGTCGATATTTTTGCTTCCGCTTGCGGTAAAAAAGCAAAAGAAATCGAAACCGCATCGAATTTCGAAACCGCATTCGGATTCGATGATACCTTCCTTCGTAAAGGCACCTACCTGCAACAATCGGTTTTCAACCGTTATCGTTCCGAAACCGAAATGATGCGTTACATCAAAAAACTCGAACGCAAAGACATTTCGCTCACGCATTCGATGATTCCGCTCGGCTCATGTACCATGAAACTGAACGCCGCCACGGAAATGTTTGCACTCGGTTGGGCCGAATTCGGCAACATACATCCGTTTGTCCCGATCGATCAAGCGGAAGGCTATCAAACGCTGTTTCGCGAACTTTCCCGGCAATTGGCCGTCATTACCGGATTCGATTCCGTTTCGTTTCAGCCCAATTCGGGCGCTACGGGCGAATATGCCGGATTGATGGTGATTCACGCGTATCATATCGACAGAGGTCAAGCGCACCGCAAAACGGTATTAATTCCGTCATCGGCACATGGCACCAACCCTGCCAGCGCCGCCGAAGCGGGAATGGACATCGTTATCGTTCCGTGCGACGATAAAGGCAACATCGATATTCCGAAACTGAAAGAACTGGCGGAAACTCATCGTGAAAACTTGGCTGCTTTGATGATCACATATCCGTCGACGCACGGAGTGTTTGAAGAAGGCGTAAAAGAAATTACGGAAACCATTCATCGTTGCGGCGGGCAAGTATACATGGACGGCGCCAACATGAACGCGCAAGTTGGCCTTACCAACCCGGGATTCCTCGGCGCGGACGTATGTCATCTCAATTTACATAAGACGTTTGCAATACCGCACGGCGGAGGCGGTCCCGGTATGGGACCGATTTGTGTGGCGGCACACTTGACTCCTTATTTGCCCAAGCATCCGGTAGTTCCGTCGGGAGGCGACAAAGGCATTACCGCCATCAGCGCCGCTCCTTGGGGCAGCGCGAGCATTCTTACCATTTCGCATGCGTACATTACCATGATGGGCGGCGACGGTTTGCTTCAAGCCACTTGCATGGCCATACTCAATGCCAATTACATTGCGGCCAAATTGCAGAAATCGTTCGACGTGCTGTTTACCAACCGCAACGGCATGGTGGCGCATGAATTGATTTTGGCTTGCGATCAATGCAAATCGGTAGGAATCGTGGCCGCCGATATTGCCAAACGATTGATGGATTACGGGTTCCACGCTCCCACCCTATCGTTTCCGGTAGCCAATACGTTGATGATTGAACCTACCGAAAGCGAATCGTTGCAGGAACTCGATCGTTTCATCGAAGCAATGAACGGTATTCATGATGAAATTCGGGAAATCGCGGAAGGTAAAGCCGATGCGACAGACAATGTGTTGAAAAACGCTCCGCATGCCGAGCAAACGGTTATGACAGACAATTGGACACATCCGTACGGGCGTGAAAAAGCGGCCTATCCGTTGGCTTGGATACGCGAAAATAAGTTTTGGCCGGGTGTCGGTCGTGTCGATGATGCTTACGGAGACCGCAACTTGATTTGTACCTGCGATAAGTGAAATCATTTTGATCATTTGATTATATAAAATCAAAAAACAATTTCGTCCGGATGAAAAAAATATTCCTTATCCCGATATTGATATTTTTCATCTGTGCCGCATCCGCACAAAAAGGCGATGAAAAGACCGGGGCTTTGCTGTGGAAGATTTCCGGAAACGGATTGACGCAACCGTCATACATTTTTGGTACGCACCATCTTTATCCTTTGAGTTTTTTGGATAGTATCCCGGGTGTAAAACAAGCATTCGCGTCGTGCGAGCAAATGGTTGGAGAATTGCCGCTGCATAATATAGCCGCACTGACCATGAAACTGCAAAAAGCGGGAATGATGCCGAAGGACACAACCTATCAAATGTTGCTTTCGGCGGAAGATTGTCGATTGATTGACGAGCATCTGACCTCGTTTTTCGGTACCGGGCTGCAAACCTTCGGAACACTCAAACCCTCGATGGTCGGTTTGACCTATATGGCGGTTTTTTATCAAAAAACGTTCCCGCAAACAAGTCAATCGGAAGCCATGGATGTATGGCTTCAAAGTCAAGCAGACACTCGCAACATTCCCGTTATCGGCTTGGAAACCGTGCAAGATCAAACAAATGCCATATTCGACGTTGTTTCGTTGAAACGCCAAGCATCCGATTTGGTTTGCATGCTGAAGAATATCGATAATATGGAAGCCGATGCCGAAAAATTGAATCGGCTATATCGTTCGGCCGATTTAAGAGGAATCTCCGAAATGCTTCGCGAAGAAGGACCATGTCCGTGGAGCGCCGAACAAGAAATCGCCATTAACAACGCACGCAACGAACGTTGGTTGAAAAAGCTGCCGGCAATTATGGCCGACAAACCGAGTTTCATTGCCGTCGGCTGTTTGCACCTTGCCGGCAAAGCGGGACTGTTAGTCGGTTTGGAACGAGCCGATTATACGGTCGAAGCGGTACGAAAATAACTTTATCGTCACGCTACCGATACATTTTTCACCAATGTATCGATTACCGCATTGGCATTAACCCTGTCGGCATTGGCTTCATAACTCAATATCAAGCGATGGCGCAATACATCGTGGACGATGAAACGAGTATCGTCGGGTGTAACGTAATCGCGACCGTCAAGCCACGCCACCGCACGTGAACATTTGTCGAGCGCAATGGTTGCGCGAGGACTTCCTCCGTAATTGATCCAGCGGGCAAGATCTTTATCGAATTTATCGGGATAGCGCGTCGCCGAAACCAAATCGACCATGTATTTTTCGGCCGCCTCGCTTACTTTTAAATTGTTGATTTCCGTACGCGCGTCAAAAACCACCTGTTGTTCGATGGGCGTTGTTTTTTCCGTAACGCCTTTACTTTCATCGCGCACCAAGCGAACGATTTTTTCTTCTTCCTCGGCCGACGGATAACCCACTTCTATTTTCATGACAAAACGGTCGAGCTGTGCTTCCGGTAAAGGATAAGTTCCTTCCTGTTCCACCGGATTTTGCGTTGCCAATACCATGAATAACGGTTCCATTTTATGGGTTTTTCCGGCCACGGAAACTTGACGTTCCTCCATGGCTTCAAGCAAGGCCGATTGTACTTTGGCGGGAGCGCGATTGATTTCGTCGGCCAACACCAAATTACTGAAAATGGGACCGGGCTGAAACAGGAATTTTTCTTCCAATTGAGGTTGATAAATTTCCGTCCCCGTGATGTCGGAAGGCAGTAGATCGGGCGTAAATTGCACGCGACTGAGTTTACAATCGAGGTTGGCGGCCAAACTTTTTACGGCACGTGTTTTGGCTAATCCCGGAAGACCTTCGAGCAATACGTTACCATCGGTGAGCAAAGCGATAATAATTTTCGAAATCACATTCTTTTGTCCGATAATGCTCGCTTCCATATTTTTTCCGAGCGCAAGAATCTGTTCTAAATTTGTCATACGGCTTGAATTAAAAACATAAACGTACTAAGATATAACATTTCCGGCCTTCTATTGTTTTACATATAAAATATTGATCTTAAAAAATTATTCGAAAAACATTTTGTAAGAATTAATGGAACGAAAGCGATACAACATCAAAAAACATATCATATTTAACCCCTTAATATTAAAACAATAAAACAGATGAAAAAAGTTTTTTTCTATTCGATAATTGTCGCATCGACAATGTTTTTTTCCTCGTGCGGCAGTGATACCTCCTTGGTTCGCGAAACGGGCGAGAAATTCATGAAAGCAATCGTAGCCGGCGATTTAACGACCGTCAAAACCATGGTTACGCCCGAAACCTTGGAAAAATGGGGTAATTCGGCCACCATTCTCGACGAAGCGCTTGCACCGGAAATAAAAGGAAAGTTACAATCGGTAAAAATCAAAGCAAGTGATGTGGTTGTTAACGGAGATAAAGCGCAAGCCACATTATCGGTAGGTATCCCCGCGGAAGGCGGAGAAATTACCGTATTGCATTTCAGAAAAGACGGCAAATTATGGTTGGTTCACGAACCCGGAATTCTTGTAAAAAAAGTTCTCAAAGAAGAAACCGTTATCACGGACACGGAATGGTAGTTTCGACCATAAAAGATGGGACAAAAATCCCCGGAGTTATCAATCGCTTCGGGGATTTTTTGTATGTTTGTAACATAAGACTCATAAAAACCTTCAATCAACCACAATGAAACTCTTATTGATCAGTAATTCCACCAATCCCGGAGAAGCATATTTAGACTATCCCAAAGAACAAATCAAAAAATTTCTCGGGGAAAAATCGGTTAATGCTCTTTTTATTCCTTATGCGGGTGTTACTTTTTCCTACGACGATTACGAAAAGAAAGTGGAAAATCGATTTTCCGAATTGGGACATCACATAACCGGCATTCATCGTTTTTCCGATCCCGTAAAAGCCGTCGAAGAAGCCGAAGCAATCGTTATCGGCGGCGGGAACACATGGAAATTGGTACAAATGCTTTATCAAAATCGCTTATTGGAGCCCATCCGCAAAAAAGTATTGTCCGGAACACCCTATATCGGTTGGAGCGCGGGAAGCAACGTAGCGTGCCCCACGTTACGCACCACCAATGACATGCCGATCATCTTTCCGGGAAGTTTCGACACGCTTAACTTGGTTCCGTTTCAGATCAATCCGCATTATACGGACGCGCATCCCGAAGGTCACGGCGGCGAAACGCGCGAAGAACGGATCAAAGAATTCATCGAAATCAATCCCGACGTTTATGTTGTCGGATTGAGAGAAGCCACCATGTTTTGGTTCGAAAACAATCAACTTCGTTTGATCGGGCCGCGACCCGCTCGGATTTTCAAAAAGGGAATCGATCCGAAAGAAGCGGATGCAGGAATGGATTTTTCGTTTTTGTTTCAATAACTCCGTCTGTAAAAAATAAAAATGGGGATGTCCGGCGGACATTCCCATTTTTATTTTTCGTATCGTTGCTTTCGAGATTACTTGGCGTAGCTGATGGCCCGAGTTTCCCGAATAACGGTGATTTTTACCTGTCCCGGATAGGTCATCTCGTCTTGAATCTTCTTTGCAATGTCGTACGACAAGCTTTCCGCATCCGCATCCGACACTTTTTCGCTGCCGACGATAACGCGTAACTCGCGACCGGCTTGAATGGCAAACGTTTTAGTAACTCCGGGATAAGCCAAAGCCAACGATTCCAATTCTTTTAAACGCTTGATGTATGCTTCCACCACCTCGCGACGTGCTCCCGGTCGCGCACCCGATATGGCGTCGCAAACCTGCACAATGGGCGCAATCAATGTGGTCATTTCCATTTCATCGTGATGCGCACCGATGGCATTGCACACGTCCGGTTTCTCTTTGTAACGTTCGGCCAACTTCATACCCAAAATGGCATGCGGCAATTCCGGTTCATCGTCGGGCACTTTACCGATATCGTGCAATAATCCGGCACGTTTGGCAAGCTTCGGATTCAATCCGAGCTCCGATGCCATGATCGCCGACAAGTTGGCAACCTCGCGCGAATGTTGCAACAAGTTTTGCCCGTACGACGAGCGATATTTCATTTTTCCGATGATACGAACCAATTCGGGGTGCAAGCCTTGTATACCGAGGTCAATGGTGGTGCGTTTCCCGACTTCGATAACTTCTTCTTCGACTTGTTTTTGCAATTTATTCACCACTTCTTCGATACGCGCCGGATGAATACGTCCGTCGGTAACCAATTGGTGCAGCGCCAAACGCGCTACTTCGCGACGAACGGGGTCAAATGCCGATAAAATAATGGCTTCCGGCGTGTCGTCAACAATAATTTCAACGCCCGTAGCGGCTTCCAATGCACGAATATTACGTCCTTCGCGGCCGATAATGCGACCTTTCATTTCGTCGTTTTCGATATGGAAAACGGTTACGGAATTTTCAACGGCGGTTTCCGTTGCCACACGTTGGATGGTTTGCAAAACAATTCGCTTCGCTTCTTTGGTCGCCGTCATTTTGGCTTCGTCGACAATTTCGTTAATGTACGACATTGCTTCCGAACGAGCTTCCGTTTTCAACGATTCGATCAACTGTCCTTTGGCATCTTCAGCCGAAAGTCCCGATATGGCTTCCAGTTGTTCCACTTGTTGCTTGTGCTCTTTCTCCAAGTCTTCCTGTTTTCGTTCGGCCAGTTCGATTTGATTGTTCAAATTTTCCCGCAATCCGTCCAATTCCTTTCGTTGACGTTGGCTTTCCTCGATACGCTGCGATAACGTACTTTCCTTTTGCCGAATACGATTTTCGGCCTGCGCTATTTTTCCGTTCCGCTCGTTGATGATTTGCTCATGTTCCGTTTTGAGTTGCAAAAAATGCTCTTTGGCTTCGAGCATTTTCTTTTTCTTTATCACTTCGGCTTCGGCCTCCGCTTCTTTCAAATTACTCTTTCTCTTCGATTTGAAGAGGTAGGTATATATGAAATAAGCCAGGCCCGCTCCCGCAATAAAAGAAACGATCCCGATAATTACATTCATGTCTTTTTAAATACACTGTTTAAAAATAAAAAACCCGCGACGATCCCGTCCAACTTTATAAAACCCCAATAAAACATGGGTAGAGCGGCCAATTACTTCAAACTTCCCACGTTTCGACGAATCAAAATCCCGGCCGAAACCGGTACTGGGCCTGTTTTTGGTAACTCAAGTCCGAACTCTAATTTTTTAAATGTTGAGTTTCAAAAGGATTGAAGGAACCGTGCGGGTAAACCTTAAAATAAAAGAACTTAATATTCGTCGCATTGCTTTAAAAACAAATCGAGTTGTTCATCCAATCGTTTTAATCTGTCCGTTTGTTCGGTCGAAGCGATTTTATTTTCCAATTCGATCGTTTTCACGGCAAATTGCAACGCCGCTATAGCTAAAAAGTCTTGCACATCTTTATCGCTGTAGCGTTGCTTGTATTGAAACAATCTGTCGTTTATGAGCCGAGCCGCCTTGCGGATACGTTCCTCATCATCTTCTTTATCGATTTTCAGCGGATAAAAACGTTCCGCGATGTTAAGATTGATGGTTTGCTTCCGGTCCATGATCCGACTATCTGTTCAAAAGTGCAATACATCTGTCTATTTCTCGCACCATACGATTCACTTGCAGCTTCACGTTCTTGACGTCTTCCGGAGAAGCAATCAATGTTTTCGTGAGCTTGAGGTTTTGAAATTTCGTTTCCAAAGCCTCCATTTCCCGATCTTTTACACGAGTTTTTTCCGACAATTCGTCAACTTGTTGCCGTAATCGAGCATTTTCTGCTTTCAGTTCTTCCGCAACAAGGATGACACGCTTTATTTTTTCATCCAAAGAGAAAATAATCTCATCTTGAATTGCCATGCCTCACGTAAAAAATCAGTTACAAATATAACTTAATTTTTGTTATCGACAAAAGAAAAGCCGATGTTTTCTTTTGTCGATTTATTCAAATACCTGTTTTTCAAACGTCAAAATTTATCCGTTTTTTTCGAACGCTTTCCACAAATTGTCGTCGGGTAACGGCGCCGTCAAATTGATTTCTTCATCCTTGACGGGATGTTTGAAACGTATCCGTCTTGCATGCAAGCTGATGCCGCCATCGGGATTGGAACGCGGATAACCGTATTTCAAATCACCTCGAATGGGACATCCCACAGTTGTCAATTGACAGCGTATTTGATGATGTCGTCCCGTTTCGAGATCGATTTCCAACAAGTGATAATTTTCGGACGACGCCAAATGTCGATAATGCAAAACGGCCTTTTTTGCCCCGGGGTGTTCCTCCGAATAACAATACGAACGATTGGTTCGCGTGTTGCGCCAAATGTAATCCGTCAACGTACCCGATTCCTCCGGCGGTAATTCTTTAACAATCGCCCAATACGTTTTTTGAACGGCTTTGTTTTGAAACATTTGATTGATCCGAGTCAGAGCTTTAGAGGTCCGGGCAAAAACCACGATACCGCTCACCGGTCGGTCCACGCGATGCGTCACGCCCAAAAAGACTTCGCCGGGTTTACCGTATTTATTTTTTAAATAATCCTTTATCGCTTGCTCCAAAGGAATGTCACCCGTTTTGTCCGCCTGCACGATTTCGCCGCAACGTTTGTTGACGATAATCAAATGGTTATCTTCGTAGAGAATGTTCAAAACGTAACATTTAAAATTTCGAATTCGAATCCCAAAATTACCCGTTTTTGTCTAATTTCAAACCCGAAATCTTAAGCTTTATCAATACTGTTCTTTTTCGTTGGGAAAATCGCAACTGCGCACATCCCGAATGTATTGTTGCACGGCGCCCGTTATCTCGTCGTATAGGTCAAGATAACGACGAAGAAATCGCGGAGAAAATTCTTTATTCAAGCCCAACATATCGTGCAGTACCAACACTTGCCCGTCGACCTGTGGTCCGGCACCAATGCCGATAACGGGTATTTTTACGGCTTTCGCCACTTTACCGGCCAATGCGGCGGGAATTTTTTCGAGTACAACAGCAAAACATCCGAGCTTTTCCAACAACAAAGCGTCTTCCATCAACTTTTGAGCTTCGGCCTCTTCTTGAGCGCGAACGGCATACGTGCCGAATTTGTTGATCGACTGCGGCGTCAAGCCCAAATGTCCCATCACGGGAATACCGGCGCTGAGTATGCGTGTGACGGATTCGGCAACTTCGCTTCCGCCTTCGAGCTTGATGGCGCCCGATCCCGTTTCCTTCATGATGCGGATGGCGGATGCAAGCGCCTCTTTGGAATTGCCTTGATAGGAACCGAACGGCATGTCCGTCACCACCAATGCCCGTTTAGCTCCGCGAACAACCGCCGAAGCATAGTTGATCATTTCGTTCAACGTAACGGGGAGTGTCGTTTCGTAACCGGCCATTACGTTGGAAGCCGAATCGCCGACCAAAATCACTTCAATACCCGCATTATCAATAATACGCGCCATAGAATAATCGTAGGCAGTAAGCATGGTGATTTTTTCGCCTTTCAACTTCATTGCACTCAATACATGCGTGGTGATTCTTTTTACGTTTTGATGAACCGACATAACCTTAATCTTTAATGTTTGGTTAAAAAACCAAAAGTTGACATGCGGAAGCGCACATCAACTTTTTATCTTTTACGAAATCGACAATTATTTCAATACGAACGTGGATGTTCCCACGAGATAACCGTCGCAATATATTTTCACTTCGTATGAACCCGCCGTCAACTGATTGTTGTTGTCGGCAAAAATACATGCTTCGATATCCTTGTTTTCGTATTCGATGGTTCGTTTTGCCGTGTATGCGATGTCGGCGCCGTCCTGTGTCGAAAACGTGTCGCCGGCTTTATTAACCAACACTTTTTTGTCGGGTTTAATGATCACCAAATAGAACACTCTTTCGCCCGACGACGCTACTTGATTTTCGCGAACGGTAAAACAAGTCTTCAACTTTTCGATGTTGCGAACCCGTTGGGTTTCTTTGCTCCGACTGTTCAATCCTTCCGTCATAACATCGGCAACGGAAAGTACTTGCGCTTTTTGAACGGTGGATGTCAATTTTTCTTTATCCGATGACAAACGCTCGCGTTGTGCACGTTCTTGTGCCAAATTTTTGGTCAATTCCGTTTTTTCGGCCGTTAATGCCAAATTACGTTGATTTAACGAGTCAACTTGAATGATATAGCTTTTCAAAACCTCGCGCAACGTACCCAATTCTTTTTGATACATTTTGATTTTATAGGCGTTATCGGCTTGAATGGCCAACAACTTGGTGATCTTTTCCTGCTGCTCGCCTGCCAGATTTTTCAAACTGTCGTTATTGGTTTGCAATGAACCAAATTGATCTTGCAAATCGGTCAAGTCCTCTTCCAATGTTTGTTTCTGCGTTTCCAGAATCTCCTGTACCGCGGCCGCTTCTTTCTTTTGAGTGTTCAGTTTCGACAACATGATTCCCACACTCGCTCCCAACACCAAAACGATGATCACCAAAAGAATTAAAACTCCTTTGTTGGCCTTGGGCTTGTCATTATTCGGCGTCACGTCGAACATATCTTTACTTTTGTCTTCCATTTTACTCTATCTTTTAATTTTAAATAAAAAAATCGCTCAAAGTTACGTATTGATTTTCGAATTTCAATTTTCGTGAAACTCTTTTTATGACACATCAATACAGACTTGCTTGGTATTGCTTCATTTCTTTCGCCAACAATTTGGCCTTACCATCGGTATGCTCATCAAGACATTGCCAAAATCGAACACCATGATTTTTATGAACGGTATGCGCCAGTTCATGTAAAACGACATAATCCGACAAATGTTGCGGCAGCCTCATCAAATGAATATTCAAATTGATCCGATTGGCGGACGAACAACTTCCCCAACGCGAGACAAGATTTTTCACCGTTACGCCCCGATAGGAAAATCCATGTTCCCGTGCCAATTGATCCGTTCGTTGCGGCAAGTATTCTTTGGCTTCTTTTCGAAGTGTTTGATTGATGTAATCACGAATTTTGGCTTGAGCTTTTTCGCACAATACGTCGGTTTCTTGCGGATAAAATATTGTCAACATATCCTTGGTGAGTCGAGCCCGAAATTGTTCGGATTTCCATGGTAGCACTCGTACTTGACGGCTATGTGTCGAAAAAACGGTTTCGGGTGTAAATATGGTATATCGATTTTCGCGTTCGGCCATTCGCAACCGTGTTTGCAATATCCAATCGGTTTTTTGTTCCAAAAAAACAACCGCTTGTCGTACCGAAGCCCGTTTCGGTACGGTAACTTGTACTCCACCGAAGGGTTTTAAGGATATGCGAATATATTTGGCGGCAGCACTCGAAACGAATCGCACCTCTCCTATTTTCGGATGTTGCATGGATTTTTCGATCATTTTAAAGACACGACAACTGTTTTGCGATTAACACGACATTGATTCGATCGGCGCCAAAAATACAAAAGTATACAAACCGGATAACAGTCCCGATTTTCAACCATCCAAAATGATAAAAATCGATTTATTACATAAACTCATCATGCGGGAATTTATTATACGCATGCGAAAAATTTTATGCGGTTTAAATTTTATCGATAATTTTGTCTTGAATTTTAACCGACGGAGATATCAAATATGGATGAAGATGTGAAGTATCAATGGTTTGCGCTCTATACTAAATCAAAAGCAGAGAAAAAAGTACTCGAACAACTCCAATTAAAAGGAATTGAGGCATATCTTCCTCTGCGAAAAGAGTTGAAGCAATGGAGCGATCGAAAAAAATGGGTGGAAACGCCCATCATCAATTCATATATCTTTGTTCGCATCACCCCTTCCGAATATCGAAAAGTTTTTGATGCCAAGGGGGTTGTTTCGTATGTCTCGCACAAAGGAAAAGCAGTCCCCATCCCCGACCGAGAAATCGACGCCATGCGACGCACCGTCGAAAATGATCTGTTATTTGATGTAGAGACAAGCGCATTTCAAAAAGGACAAACAATTACCATAACTTCAGGCCCTTTAAAAGGTATTACCGGAGAAATAACGGAGATACAAGGCGAAAAAAAACTTTATCTGCGAATAAGCCATATAGGGTATACGTTGGTGGTAAATCTCGGAGACGAAATGACACCCGGGGCTATATGAAAGATTTAACGACTAAGTGTTTCTTGTTTTTTATGTAGTGCATTTGTGTTACTTTTGCATCTCAAATTTGGTGGGACTCACCGTGCCGGAGGTGTAGAATATGAGTTGCTAATTTTCATATAGCGACTAAATTAAAATTCTGAACATTTTATAAAGTCAAGAATAAAAGTGAAGAAAAAGGCGATAAATGATCCGAATAAATTTACTAAAGACCAAATAAACGCGGAAGTAAACGTACTGCAACCAGAAGTAGAAGTACTAAGGTGGAAGTACGTTTGCGGAAAACAAAAGCAAATAGTTAAAAGAACAGGACGGGTGTGATAAAAGAGCATTCGTCCTGTTTGTTTTGTTTAAAATATAGGAATATTTTGGAAACTAAAATTATACAGTTACCCAAAATTTTGGATGAGCGAGGAAATCTTTCTTTTATTGAAGGAGAATAATTGGAAAGCAACTGCCTTTATGAAATAAGGCAGATATATCAAATATTATGTTATTTTAAATAAGGTAATTATGTTAAGAAAAATCAAAAAAATGGTACGAACTCATTTGGGAATCGATAAAAATGAGATATGGGTACAAGAAATATACTGGGCTCAAGTATTTAACTTTGCTATCAGAGACTCTCAATGGTTAGTCAAAACAAATTTCAACGCCGGCAGGTGGGCTTTGGGGTTTCCGGCACTTTATATTTTATATCGGGTATTAAATGATGTTAAACCACAATCAATTATTG
This sequence comes from Bacteroidales bacterium, assembly GCA_031551455.1. GTDB lineage: Bacteria > Bacteroidota > Bacteroidia > Bacteroidales > UBA4181 > JAIRLS01. The sequence continues at coordinate 24,174 of JAVBNP010000272.1, forward strand.
AATTCGGTCTTGGCGAAAGCACCAAAATGACATATCAATATATTCAATCATTTCCCGATACGCAGCTTCAAGTTATAGAACAGGATCAAGAATGGCTTGATTTTTTTGCCAACGAAATCTATGATGTCAAAACAAATGTCAAAATTTTACCTTTGGGTAAAAACCATATTGAGGGATACGAAACAAATGTATATTTAAATCTAATCGAAAATATATCCGGACGAAAATATGATTTGGTATTGGTTGATGGGCCTTTCGGCTCTTCAAACTATTCGCGAAGCCAATTGATCGATATCATTGAACATAATCTATTGGAAAAAGACTTTGTCATTTTGCTTGACGATTATAACCGTACCGGAGAACAACAAACTGCCACAAAGTGCTTGGATTTATTGAACAAAAAGGGTATTACATATCATACCGGAATATATCAAGGGGCAAAAAGTATGTTTATCATTTGCTCCGAAAAGTATAAATATTTAAAGTCTCTATAAATTTTTGCTTCTAATAGCCTAGTCTTTAGCAACATATTATTCAAAAATTATCGAGAATAAGCAAAAGTGCTATAGAGAAATGTTACAATGTCGTTAAAGCAACAAGGAATTAATGCTGCCAAATGGAGTTTTTTAGGGACAATTATTAGTCCCTTGAAGAATTTTATTGTTTCATTATTTTTGGCGCGATTACTTTCTCCCGACGATTTTGGTGTTATAGGAATGTCCATGGCATTTGTCGGCATCATTGACGGATTGGTAGACTTTGGTATGGGCTCAGCTTTAATGCAAAAGCAAAATACTACAGAAGAACAAAAAAATACTGTTTTTTATGTAAACATGCTGATGGGATTAATATTATCAATTTGCATGTTTTGTTCGGCAGGAATAATTTCGAATTATTTTGAGATGCCGATTGTAAAGCCCGTAACCCAAGTACTCTCTTTGATTTTCATTCTCAAAGGATTTAACTGTGTTCAAAATGCTCAAATGAAGAAGGAATTGAATTTTAAAACCCCATTTGTGGCAGGATTGACAGGCGGGATTATTTCCGGAATTGCAGGTATTGTATTGGCTTTTCTCGGCTGTGGAGTTTGGAGCCTTGTGACATCTCAACTGCTTGGGAATATAATTACAACAATCTTTATTTGGGGCCATTCGAAATGGAGGCCTCAAATAATTTTTAATCTCGGTTCCATTAAGGAATTATGGCAGTTTGGCTATAAACTTTCATTAACCCAACTGATTGAAGTCGGCGTTAATCGCTTAGACACATTTATGATTGGTCGAGCTTTTTCTGCTGCAACGTTAGGTTATTATTACAGAGCCGGCTCTTTGAACCAACTTGTGATACAATATTCTTATTCGTCGTTCGGCTCGGTACTATTTCCGATGTTCAGTAAGATACAACATGATTATGCGTTAGTAAAGGATTCTTTGGAAAAATTATTACATCTGATTTCATTTTCATTGTTCGGACTATCTGGTTTTATGTACTTATTTGCATCAGACATTATTTCCGTTGTTTTTTCCGATAAATGGTTACCGGCTGTGCCTTTTTTCAAGATTATGGCTATTTTTTCTTTTACGATTCCGTTTGACCGACTTTATTATTCCATACTTCAAGGTTTAGGAAAGTCTTCGGAAATTCTAAAAATCAGAATCATTGCTAAATCCATCTATATTATAGCTTTGTTTCTCGGGCTTCAAATGGGAGTGTACGGAGTCGTTTTTGGTGTTTATTTTTCCCACTTCGTTCAATATATGATGATGGCATTTCAAATTCAAAAAACGATCGATTATCCACTCTTGCGCCAATTAAGATTATTGATAATATACGCCTTCATTCCCGTAATTCTCATATTGGGATTCAATCTGTGTCCGTTTTCTTTTTCCCCAATTATGAATATTATCATAAAAGGTGGTATTTTTTCATTACTTTATTTTCTGGCTAACAAGCTTTTAAATAACATGGGATTAGATTTGATTACAGGTGTTATTAAGGAGCAGCTTAGAAAGATCTTTCCGAATCAAAATTTATTTTTTCACAAAAATTAAATTTCCCTGGAAATGCCATACAACCCTAAAGTATCCATAGTTATACCATTATACAATTCGGCAGAATTTATTGAAGAGACAATTCAGTCTTGTTTAAATCAAACATATAAAAATATTGAGATTATTATTGTTGATGATGATTCAACTGACAGTTCTTATGAAATCGCAAGATCATACGAATCGAATATTGTAACTGTTTATCGACAAAAAAACGGCGGTGCGTGTCGTGCTCGAAATTTGGCCTTTGAATCGTGTTTAGGGGAATATATTCAATATTTAGATGCTGATGATTTAATTTCATCCGATAAAATAGAAAAACAACTTGCTTTATTGGTCAAATCGGGTGCAAAAATAGCAAGTTGCAAATGGATAAAGTTCAAAGATACATTATGTGAACAAAACTATATAGATGAAACCGACCATCAACTCCAACAAGATTTAAATGCACGTGATTATATTCTTAAAATGCAGATGACAGCAGTGCATTCTTGGCTCACACATAGAGATTTAATTTATAAAGCAGGTCCATGGAATGAACGTATTACCATTGGGCAAGATGGCGAGTTTTTCACAAGGGTAGCAGTAAATACCAATATAATAAAATATGCGCTTGAGCCGATTGCATATTATAGAATCAGAACTACCGGAAATAATTCCATTTCATCAAAATATGATTCAACTGGAGGCCGCAGAGCAAATTTTTTTACGATTTCAGAAGTCGAAAAAACCATAAAAAAACATTATGTTAATGACAAATCTTTTAACACATACATAGCAAACCGATATCAGAATTTTATTTTTCGCACTTATCCGTTTGAAAAAGATTTATTGTCAAAAGCGACGCAAAAAATTAAAGAACACGGCGGTTCTGACATAAAATTTGAATACAAAGGGAAATCCGGGGTGTTGCAGAAGATGATCGGATGGAAAGTTGTTAAACGATTAAAAACTTTCTTGAAGTCATGAATTTGCTTTTTCTTACCGATTGGTCATTGTCAAATCCCAACCTTCGTTCGGGGGTGCCATTTAATATAGCTCGGGCATTTGAACAAAATAACATCATTCCGCATGAGTTTTTTTTGTCTCCTTCGCGTGGAAATGTATACCAAAAGATTATATCCAAATTTCACCAAATTTATTACAATAAAGTATTCAAAGGAAGGCATGGTTTATGGGATGCCAATTATGAATCATTTAAATCAAAAGAAGCTGCACGAATTGTCAGAAAAGAAGTAAGGTATAGAAGTCCCGATGCTTTATTTTCAATAAAAGTTGCCGATTTTGCGTTTTTAAGAACGGACATTCCATGTTATCTGTGGATTGATAATACATATGATACATATATCAATACACCACATCAACCTTCTATTTCGAAAAAATTATATGATCAAATAATCCGAACGGAAAATGAATCGATGCATAAATGTACCCTTATATTCACTGCAAGTAACTGGCTAAAACAACACATTGTGACAAATTATCACATACCCGAAGAAAATTTGATGGTGGTGGAAAGAGGTGCTTCATTTTTCGGATTCTCCGCTATGGAAGAAATGTTAAATAATTTTCATCAAAAAGTTCATGACCACTGCGAATTATTATTTATCAATACCTCATGGAAACGTAAAGGCGGCGATAAGGTAATAGCAACCTGCCGGGAATTGAAATCAAAGAATTTTCCTTTTATTCTGCATATTGCGGGAACAGAGCCGCCCGATGATGCTATAAACGGACTCGAGGATCATATTATTTTTCATGGGCGATTACGACAAAATAATCTGGAAGAATCAAAAAAGCTTCGAGCATTATTTTCCGAATCTCATTTTTTGTTTGTGCCGACATTAGCTGACGGCTTCGGAATCGTATATGCGGAAGCGGCTTCGTTCGGATTGCCTGCCATTGCAACAGATATCATGGGGGTTGAAAGTTCCGTGGTTAATAACGTAACCGGTTACAGGTTTCCGATAGATACTTCGCCCGACGAATATGCCCGATATATCGAAAAATATTTTAATGACCATTCAAAATATCAACAACTTTCCGGTTCTGCTTACCAATATGCTTTGGAAAAATTTGTTTGGGTAAAAAATGTAAAAAAAATCATCAACCGAATTACTACCAATTGATTACAACAACAAAGAGCTTCTCAAACTTTTAAATATTTAGAGGGTAAAATTGCAAAAATGAATTCACCTTTTTTTTCTGTTATTATTCCTACCTGCAATCGAAACGATCTATTGGCATTGTGTTTGGAAAGGTTAACACCGGGGCCGGGGTCTCAAACAATAAAATCCGAGGAATATGAGGTTGTCGTTACGGATGATGGAAAAGAAGGAAGTAATGCATGTGATTTTATAATCCGACATCACCCTGGCGTAAAATGGACAAAAGGGCCTCAAAAAGGTCCCGCCGGAAATCGAAACAACGGCGCAGCGTCGGCAAGAGGAGAATGGTTGGTTTTTTTTGATGATGATTGTGTCCCAGATCACAATGTTTTGGAAGAGTATTGGAAAGCCATTGATTCAAATAACGATATAAAAGTGTTTGAAGGTCGGGTATATGTTGACCGACTAAAACAATCCATGGCGGAAACAGCTCCCGTCAACGAAACCGGAGGTTTTTTGTGGACATGTAATTGTGCCATAAAAAAAGATTTGTTTATAGAATTAAACGGATTTGATGAGGAATATTACACGGCTATGGAAGATGTTGACTTTAGGGTACGGCTGGAAAAAGCGGGGATAGAATATCGTTTTGTGAAAAGTGCTTCAGTCTTGCATCCATGGAGAACAACTAAAAGTGGAAAAGATGGGTGGAAAACTAATAATGGATATATGCAATCCATGTTTCTATTTTTAAAAAAACATCCAGACCAAAAATTAAAATATAATAAAAAGTATTATTTAAAATCTTTATTAAGATATATCATATATGAATTTATTGTAGGAGGTGTGAAATATAAAGGAAAAGGAATTGTTCATGCATTCCATCATATTGTGTATCACTTAAAAATGATTATATCGGTATAAAGGCTTATGAAAATCCTTTTCCTTTGCGGTTCTTTAGAACCCGGTAAAGATGGCGTAGGTGATTATACGCGCCGGTTGGTCGGAGAATTGATTCGACAGGGGCATGAAATATCGATCATTGCGTTGAATGATAAATACATTGACGCAATTTTTCAAACGAAACAAGAGTCAGGGGGAACGATGATCGAGATTATTCGCTTTCCAGCAATTTTATCCGATAAGGAACGTTATCGTCATGCGGAAAAATACATTAATCAATACTTACCTAATTGGGTAAGTCTGCAATATGTACCATACTCATATAACAAATATGGTTTGGCGTGGTCAATTTTGATGTTGCATAAAAAAATTAAAAAGCAAGGAATTAAATTTTGCGTAACGGTGCATGAACCTTTTGTACGCATAGATGACAGCAAAAACCCCATACATGTTTTAATCGCTTTATTGCAAAAGATCATTTTGAGAAAAATTTTGCGACCGAGTTGTTTTGTAATGACTTCCATATCACACTATGGTAGATTATTGAATAATAACAATAAAAATATTGTCATTAATCGAATCCCACCCAACATTGTACCTGTTTTTATTCCACTGGAAGTTCGGAAAATAAAAAAAGAAAAATTACTCAACCAAATGAATGTCTCAAAGCTGATTATGATTTTTGGGGATAGAAATACCGATAGTGTTATCGCTGCAATTGAACGAATAAATCAGGACAATCAAAATAAAATAGGTATTCTTATTGTTGGTAAGGTATCTAAAAGCAACATTGATAAGCACTTTATTCACTATACCGGGTTTTTATCGGAGGTTGATGTATCCTGTCATTTGCAAATGGCCGATTTATTTGTATTACCAGAACGTGTATATAAAAATAACCGCGGAGGCGCTTCTTTCAAAAGCGGAGCATTAGCAGCGGCATTGGCAACCCCGTTACCAGTGATGTCGTCTTTGGGTGACATGACCGAAACGCCTCCTTTGATACATGGTGAAAATATTTGGTTTACAGATTTTAACAACCCAAAACGGCTAAAAAATGATATCCTTTATTTGCTTAATGATCCTGTTTTATTGGACAGCATAAAACTAGGAGCCAGACAATTGTATAAAGAATATTTGAATTGGGAAGTAATCACACGCAAATATTCGGATAATATTTTATCGGTAGAGAAAAGTGACAAGTAACCATAGATACAAAATCACGGTTATCGCTCCAATATTCTTTCCGTCATACGGCGGTATGGAGCAAGTCGCAGGACTGTTGGCTAATTATTGGTCAGATGATCATGAAGTTGCAATTGTTACTGATACCCCAGCCGGGAATGATACCTCCCAATACCCTTATAAAGTTTTTCGTTCGTTGCCTAAACTTAAGTTATTGAAACTACTGAAAGATTCGAATATTATTGTTGTTCACGGTTTGTCCTTGAAATATGTGCCATATATATGGCTGGTCAGACATAAAGTATTTATAGTACATCATACGTATTATCAGCGTAATTTGCATGGCAAGCAAAATCAGTTGGATAAGCTTAAATTATTTATTTTGCGTTTTTTCCATAATATAAGTGTCAGTCATGCTTTGGCTAATCGGTTAACCGTATCATCGAAAGTAATACATAATCCGTATAATGATGATATATTTTTCCGCGACGAAACACCAAAGTCTAAGGATGTAATTTTTGCCGGCAGATTAGTATCCGATAAAGGATGTATCACTTTATTACAAGCACTGTTTCATTTAAAAAAAAAGGCAATCCCTCTATTATGTACTATTGTCGGGGATGGTAAGGAAAACCATATACTGAAAGAATACGTATTAAAAAACGAGTTTACCGACAGGATTGTTTTCAAGGGGGCATTGAATCAGATACAACTTGCGGAAGAACTTCGTAAACATAAAATAATGGTTGTGCCTTCAATATGGGAAGAGCCTTTTGGGTTAGTAGTTTTGGAAGGGTTAGCGTGCGGTTGCCGTATGATTGTATCCGATAAGGGCGGGCTTCCGGAAGCCCTAGATGGTTTCGGAAATCTTTTTCAAGCAGGAAACGATATCCAATTGGCCGATATCTTGGAAAAAGAATTGAAGAAAAAACCAGAACCAAATGCTGATCCATTAAGAAAATATTTGAAAACTCATTCCGCCTCTCAAGTAGCGGAAACTTATATTCGATATTTTGAATCTTCGTTATGATACTTTTTAAATCCAAAATAGGATTTACTGACTTGAAAGTATTACAGCCGTGGATTATTGCTTTTTTATTTACGGTTTTTAGCGGAGCCATTCGAAAATGGGGGATAAGTTTCGGAGTTGTAAGTAATCTTTTCTTAGGCATACAATTGTTGATTCCTTTGTTTTTGCTATTTCAACAGAGACATTTTGTTTCTCATTTTTCCAGAATCCGAGTTTTTCAGCTATATGTATTATTTTTGGCTTTTTTGGCTGCTCATCCGTTGAATTTAACGATTTTTCACGGCATTCTCGGTTTCCTTTTATACACAACTGTATGGTTTATATTATTTGCATATTTGAAAACAGAAAAAAATTTGCCTGTTGAAAAATTGGATACAATGATTTGGATTGTATTAATTATTCAACTTGTTTTAAGCTATTTTCAATATAATTTACCAGGAGATCATTTCATCAACATCAACTCAAAAGGTGAAGATAGTACATCTACAGTAGGTGGGGCAGTCAGAGCATCGGGAACATTCAGCTATCTTGGCGGATTGCAAGGATTCATGGTTTTTTGGGGATTTTTCAGTTGGTATACACTTCTTCAAAATAAAAACACATGGATATCCCTATTGGTTGTTATCGGAGGATTTGTTTGTTCTTTGTTTACAGGTGCCAGAGGTGTCATGATTAATTATTTGGGGATACTTTTGCTCGGATTGATCAGTTCTGGTTTTTTAGCAAAACACTTCTTAAAAATATTGGGATGTGTTGCCGTTGCCGGATTGATTTATCTTTTTTTTCCTCGTTTAGCTATATTCGATACGGTTGAGGAATCGTACGATAATTTTGAAAGCAGATATGATCGAGGGGTCGAAACAGGCGAAATGGACAGGCGAATAGAAGATCAATTTTGGGGAGCATTTCACTATCATGGCGATCATCCGATCTTTGGCGTAGGCTTAGGCAGTACGTATCAGGGCGCTACTGCGTTGTTCGGCACATCTCCGTATATTACCGAATACGGATATCTGGAAGGCGAGGGAGAACGCATCGTGGTTGAAGGCGGTTATGTTTTGTATTTTTACAGGCTATTCATATTCATGTTGTTTCTTATGGTATTACGTATGCCGATATGGTGTAAGATATTTATCTTTTTGCTTTTTTCTAATGCCATGATTACTTTTAATATATTTATGGCGGCTTTTTTTGCATTTGGACTAATATGGACGGATCGCGCCTATATATTATTCAAACCAAAGAATAAACCTGCTGTATTGAAATGACAACATTAACTAACAAAAACATCATATATCGGTAGAAAACACCAATTTATGGGCATTATTCCAAAAATAATCGTATCAAATCCCATACGTATGTATAGTCATCAACTATGTATCGGACTTGTGAAAACCAATCTTTTAGATTCATTTTATACTTCTTTTTGGTACCGCCCCGATTCCAAAGGAACAAAGTTCTTATGCTCATTACCTTTTATCGGCAGTAAAATAAAGCATACTT
>JAVBNP010000193.1:0-4153 GCA_031551455.1 Bacteroidales bacterium
ATCTTCAAGGCTTAAATAAAAACAACGATACGCGGCTGACACATCAGCTCAATAAGTCGGCTTTGAATGTTCGCGATCGCAATTTGTTGTATAATTACATCAATCGTCCGAGTGCTTTTCGCCAACAAACCACGGCGCCCGGCGACGCTCCGGGAGAAACGACGGTACCGTTTGCTCCGGGTAACGCTTTTGTTTCACCCGAAGTTTCCGTTCCCGGTGTTTCCGGCATGCCGCAGCTTGATGATCCGACAATGCTGTCGGGTTCGGGAGGAATACGTCGCGATACGGAGGAACATACGTTGGCCGAGGAAAAAATCATGAGCAATGATGAATTGCTGTCCATCATCCAACGGCAATTAAACAATATAGGCGGGTCGACAGCTCCGAAAGATGCCGATACCTCCGGTCAAACAACCGAGAAAGCCGAAACCGATTCGGCTGTTGTTTCCACGGAACAATCAGCCGGTACCGAAACGGTGACGCAACAATCCGAATCGGAAATTAAAGAAACAAATACAACACCGGTCGATTTGACAACCGGCGGTTTAATAGATGCTTTCTTAAAGGCTAATCCGAGAATTATTCCGTCCGACAGCGATTATAAAGTGGATTTGACGGAAAGCTTGAGCGAAAACGAAAATATTGCCACCGAAACATTGGCAGATATTTATGCCGGTCAAGGACATATTCAAAAAGCCATCGAAATATACGAGCATTTAATTTTGAAATATCCGGAAAAACATATTTACTTTGCGGCCCAGATTGATCGATTAAAGCAAGAACTCATATAAGAATAATTTTTTATGTATACACTCATATCCGTTTTAATTATAGCCGTTTGCATTTTTCTGACATTGATTGTATTGGTACAGAATTCCAAAGGCGGCGGTTTAGCTGCCAATTTTTCCGCATCCAATCAAATCATGGGCGTACGTAAGACTGCCGATTTTCTTGAAAAAGCAACATGGACATTGGCAGGTTCGCTCGTTTTGTTGTGTTTGGTAGCAGCGTTGATTATTCCTTCGGGAGCTGCGGATACCAATCAGTCCATATTGGATTCGCAAATCGAAAACGCGGCTGATCCGGGATCCATGCCGTCCTTCCCGACAGCGGTTCCTCCCGCCGAGACTCCGGCCAATTGATATGCGTGAAATTTTAACGACATAATGAAGTGCCGACCGCGATACACGGTCGGCATTTTATGTTTTTCCGTAACGATGAAAATTTCGGTATCGGCAATAAGTCATGAAAACAAAAATAGTTAACCTGAGTAAAAAAATCGTTCCGTACAAATTACGGATTGCTCTCAGAAAACTGAATTGGCGGAGGTATTACCTGCAACAAACCCTTTTCGGAACACAAAAGAATGCTCCGAAAGTATATTGCCCGATTGCCGAGAAAGAATTCAAGAAGTTCATATCATTGCATAACGACCTTCTCACACCGACCAACGGTGCGCGTTCACGTCATCGGCTCATTTGTCTTTTTTTGAAAAACGAAACGGATATTTTTAAAGCCGAACGAAAAGTATTGCACATCGCTCCGGAATATTGTTTGTATCAAAAATTTATCGCAACCGAAAGTTGCAAATATTATCCCGGCGACAAAATGGCCGACGGTTACGGCAAACAAGTCGGAGTGAACAATGTCGATTTGACCGATTTACCGTACGATGATTTCTTTTTTGATTATGTGCTTTGCAATCATGTTTTGGAACATATTCCGGATGATCGAAAAGCCATGGCCGAAATATACCGTGTTCTTCAACCGTCGGGAGAAGCCGTTATTACCATACCCATTGATGAGGCCATCGGAAAAACATACGAAGACGAGACGATTACTTCTCCGGAACAGCGTAAAAAACATTTCGGACAATGGGATCATCTTCGCTTGTATTCGACGGATATCAAAGAAAGATTGGAATCAATCGGATTTGAAGTTGAGCTAATCAGATACGGCGACCGATTTTCCCGCGAGGATTATGCAAAATACGGCTTGTGTAATAATTTGATAATTCATGCGAAAAGAGCGGCTCTTCCGAAAAACGACAATAATTAATGATTGCCGTTTACCAATTTTCGTTTGAGTTGTTATAAATATAAATGTTGTTTGACGGAAATGTTCTGCCGGATTGACATATTCGGCTGTAAAATTGTCGGAAAAAACAACGGGATAACCTGTCAAGCCCCCTTTGGCATGGTATGTGTATCCAACAGTGATGTAAAATTTTTGATTGTTTAACCTATAAAATCATATTAAAACATGGCAAATGTAAAAATCAAACCATTAGCGGACAGAGTTCTTGTACAACCGATGGAGGCCGAATCGAAAACGGCAAGCGGATTGATCATTCCCGATACCGCAAAGGAAAAACCCCAAAAAGGAACCGTTGTGGCAGTGGGACCTGGAACCAAAGACGAAACCATGCAGGTAAAAGTCGGCGATGTTGTTCTCTACGGAAAATATTCCGGCAGCGAGTTGAATGTCGATGGTACGGATTATCTGATGATGAGACAATCGGACATTTTAGCGGTTATTTAAATTTTGCAAAAAACATTTATTGAATTAAAAACATAATCAAAATAATCATTTAGAAAGATATGTCAAAAGAAATTAAATTTAATATTGAAGCCCGCGATTCTTTGAAAAAAGGCGTTGATCAATTGGCAAATGCCGTAAAAGTAACCTTGGGCCCCAAAGGTCGTAACGTGGTTATCGACAAAAAATTCGGTGCTCCCCAAATTACCAAAGATGGTGTGACGGTAGCCAAAGAAATCGAATTATCGAACAAAATGGAAAACCTCGGCGCTCAAATGGTGAAGGAAGTTGCTTCCAAAACCAATGACGACGCCGGCGACGGAACAACCACTGCCACTGTATTGGCTCAATCGTTAGTGAACGTTGGTTTGAAGAATGTTACCGCAGGCGCTAATCCGATGGATTTGAAACGCGGTATCGACAAAGCCGTGACGAAAGTTATCGAAAACTTGAAAGCTCAATCGAAAGAAGTGGGCGACGACTTGAAAAAAGTGGAACAAGTTGCTTCCGTATCGGCCAATAACGATTACGAAATCGGTAAATTGATTGCCGAAGCGATGGGTAAAGTGAAGAAAGAAGGCGTGATCACGGTTGAAGAAGCCAAAGTTTCCGAAACTTATGTTGACGTGGTGGAAGGTATGCAATTCGATCGCGGTTATATTTCTCCCTATTTCGTGACCGATACCGAAAAGATGGAGTGTACGCTCGAAAATCCGTTGATTCTGATCCACGACAAAAAAATATCCACCATGAAGGAATTTCTTCCTATTTTGGAAGCTTCTCTTCAAACGGGCAAACCGCTTTTGATCATTGCCGAAGATGTTGACGGTGAAGCCATCGCTACGTTGGTGGTCAATAAATTGCGCGGATCGTTGCGTATCGCGGCCGTTAAAGCTCCCGGTTTCGGCGATCGTCGCAAAGAAATGCTCGAAGACATTGCCATCCTCACCGGCGGTACCGTTATCACCGAAGAAAAGGGTTTGAAGCTCGAAAACGCCACCTTGGATATGTTGGGTAAAGCCGAAAAAATCACGGTGAATAAAGATAACACCACGATTGTGAACGGAGCCGGCGAAAAGGCACAAATCAGCGCTCGTATTGCCCAAATCAAAGCTCAGATGGAAAATACCACCTCCGACTACGATAAAGAAAAACTCCAAGAACGCTTGGCCAAATTGGCCGGCGGTGTGGCAGTTCTCTATATTGGTGCCGCAACCGAAGTGGAAATGAAAGAAAAGAACGATCGCGTGAACGATGCATTGAGTGCAACTCGTGCAGCTGTTGAAGAAGGTATTATCCCTGGCGGTGGTGTGGCTTATATTCGTGCCATCAAAGCATTAGAAGGAATGAAAGGTAGCAATGACGATGAAACTACTGGTGTTGCTATTGTACGCCGTGCTTTGGAAGAACCGCTTCGTCAAATCGTTGAAAATGCAGGTTTGGATGGTGCTGTAGTAGTGCAAAAAGTCCGCGAAGGTAAAGATGATTTTGGTTATAATGCACGTACCGATGTGTATGAAAACATGTTGGCCGCAGGTGTTATTGACCCAACTAAAGTTGCCCGCGTTGCTCTTGAAAATGCAGCTTCAATCGCAGGAATGTTCCTTACAACAGA
>JAVBNP010000154.1:0-23082 GCA_031551455.1 Bacteroidales bacterium
GACAAAATAGCCGAACATATTATTCCCGATTTCCTGCTCGAAAATAAGGATGGGACGCTGCAGTTATCACTTAACTCACGCAATGTTCCGGAGTTGAGGGTTAGTCGGATGTATAGCGACATGCTCGATGCGTACAGCAAAAACAAGGCGGACAAGCAAAATAAGGATGCGGTCAGCTTCGTTAAGCAAAAACTCGATTCGGCCAAATGGTTCATCGATGCGATCAAACAACGTCAAAACACGTTGATGCGCACCATGGAAGCCATTGTCGATTACCAAAAGGAATATTTTTTGAGCGGAGGTGACGAGGCGTTGCTCAATCCCATGATATTGAAAGATATTGCCGATACCACTGATTTGGATATTTCGACGGTATCGCGGGTTGCCAACAGCAAGTACGTGCAAACGCCGTTCGGTATTTTTCCGCTGAAGTTTTTCTTTTCGGAAGGGTTGCAAACCGATTCGGGCGAAGAAGTATCCACGCGCGAAATCAAAAAGATTCTTCAAGAATGCGTGGAAGGCGAATCCAAGCGAAAACCGCTTACCGATGACGAATTGGCTGCCATTCTTCAAGAAAAAGGTTATTTGATCGCTCGTCGTACGGTTGCGAAATATCGCGAACAACTGAATATTCCCGTTGCGCGTTTACGCAAAGAGCTATGATGTCGATTCGATAAATCCGAACATTGCTCGCAAGAAGTTGTTTTACAATTTAGTATAAAATTGCCCGAAAAATAAAAGTAAAACGTGAAGAACCCTTTGGAGAAAGATTATCCGTTAAAAAACATCAACGATAAAACCTTGCCCGGCATCTTGTCCATCGTGTTTCATCCGGTATTAATGCCGGTTGCGGGTACATTGTTCATTTTGTTTTTTTCGGGATTATATATTACCGGACTTCCTGTACGGGCCAAAGAAATTATATTGTTGATTGTGGGGTTGTGCACCTTGGCTTTTCCCGTGACGTTACTGCTTTTTTATCGCATCCATCGATGGATCAGCAGCTTTCAAGTGTCCGAACGTCGCGAACGTATCATGCCGTTAATTCTTACCGCCGTATTTTATTACATCGCTTATCGCATGTTGCACGGCTTGCATACACCTTTTATCATTCAAAAATTTGTATTAATCTCCGCCGTTGCCGTCTTCTTGACTTCAATTATTTCCCTAACGTGGAAAATCAGCATACACGGCGTCGGAATAGGCGGTCTCATCGGAATGTCGGCAGCATTGGCTACCGTATCTTCCACGTTGTTGCCCGGAATGTTCGGTGCGATCATTCTGTCGGGTATCATCGGTTATGCGCGTATCAAGCTTAATGCGCATACTCCCGCCCAATACTATGTTGGGGTTTTATTGGGCTTTTTGGTAATGTTCGGCATGTTTTTCGTATTATGATCTTCTTTCGACGGAAAAGGGAACATGCTTCTTCGAATCCGGTGAATAAATTTGAACACATCATGATGTATTGGTATAATTTATCCTCTCTCAAGAGAGGGTGGGGGAGGACTTTAAATGTCGAGAAAAAATAAACCGCAGATAATTATGGAAAATGTTTCCGTCGTCGATATTGCCGATGACGGAAAAGCCGTAGGTAAAACGGATGATTTGGTGGTGTTTGTGTCTCATGCCGTGCCGGGCGACATTGTCGACATTCGTGTTACCAAAAAACGAAAAAAATACGTAGAAGGCATTCCCATACGGTTTGTTCGCTATTCCGATCAACGTGTTGATCCCGTTTGTTCTCATTTCGGCGTATGCGGAGGGTGTACCCGCCAAAATCTCGATTATTCGCAACAGCTTTTTTACAAACATAAAAATGTATCGGATTGCTTAACACGAATCGGGAAGTTGGATATTCCCGAGATAGAACCCGTATTGGCTGCCGATCCCATATATTATTATCGAAACAAACTCGAATTTACGTTTTCATCCAATCGTTGGTTGACTGTCGACGAAATACAATCGGGCGCGGAAGTTACCGACCGAAATGCGCTGGGGTTCCATATCCCGGAGATGTTCGATAAGGTGTTGGATATCGACAAGTGTTATCTGCAACCCGATCCGTCGAATGCCGTGCGTTTGGCCGTGCGCGAGTTTGCTTTGCGAGAAAACATACCTTTTTTCGATTTACGCAGTCACGAAGGTCTCTTGCGTACGTTAACAATTCGTACTTCGTCGACAGGCGAGGTAATGGTCATCGTCAACTTTTATCGGGACGAGCCGGAAATACGCGAAAAGTTATTGAATTTTATTTGGAAACGATTCCCCGAAATCACTTCGCTTATGTACGTGATCAATCCGAAGCCGCACGACGGATTTTCGGACCTCGAAGTTTTGTTGTATCAAGGGACTCCTTACATCATGGAAGACATGGGAGGATTGAAGTTCAAGGTCGGTCCCAAATCGTTTTATCAAACCAATTCCAAGCAGGCGTATCGTCTTTACGAAATTGTACTCGATTTTGCACGGTTAACGGGAAACGAAATCGTGTATGATTTGTACACGGGTACCGGCACCATTGCCAATTTTGTCGCATCGCGAGCAAAAAGGGTTATCGGCGTGGAGTGTATCGACGCGGCTATTGAGGATGCCAAATACAATTCATCCGGTAACGGAATTAACAATACGTTCTTTTTCGCCGGCGACATGAAGGATGTGTTCACTTTCGAGTTTATACGAAGACACGGTGTTCCCGACGTGGTAATTCTCGATCCGCCGCGTGCGGGAGTTCATCCGAATGTTATTAATGCTCTGTTGCTTGCCGAGCCCGAAAGATTGGTGTACGTCAGTTGCAACCCCGCTTCGCAGGCACGCGATTTGGCATTGTTGCGCGATTTTTACGACATTAAAAGAGTGCAGCCGGTGGATATGTTTCCGCACACGCATCATGTGGAAAATGTGGTTTTGCTGGAACGAAAAAAATCGATATCCGAGTAAATACCGGTTTTGCGAACTTCATTGATTCCCGACAAAGAACATAATCCTTGTCGGGAATTAATCGGTATTTATATTTAAAAAGGTAAATCGTCCTTTACGGGAGGCAAGTCAGAATCCGATTGATACGCTTCAATGGGCGGCATCGGAGAAGCGGCTTGCGGCTCATCACCGGCAACATCTACTTTCCAAGCCGTAACATTGGTGTACCATTTACCGTTAAATTCGCGGCTTTCAATATCAATCGACGCGCTCACCATGCTGCCTTCCATCAAAGACGCCACATTGATTTTGTCGCCCCACGCGGTAATGCACACTTTCTTCGGATACGTGCCTTCCACCTCAATGATAAAATCCTGTTTCTTCCATTCGCCGTTTTTTCCTTGTCCGGTTTGAACGGGCAATACCTTTACCAATCTTCCTTTTACTTCCATGGTTTATTAATGATCTCGGGTTGTTTAAAGCATCAAAGTTAAAAAAAATAATCGACAGCGTCATCGTCTTTTTATGAACCTCGGCGGTTCAACGCGATTCTGATTCCGATCACGAGAATATCGTCTATTTGATTCTCGTCTCCTTTCCACTTGTCGTGGGTAGTAATTAATATTTCTTTTTGTTGATTCGTCGGTAACGAAGCTATCTCGGTGAGCAGCTGTTTAAACGGCTTGGTTTTGAACTTACTGTTATCCTCTCCGCCAAACTGGTCGACATAACCGTCGGAAAAAATATACAGCATGTCGCCCTCTTCCAGCGGGATAACATGGTTCGTAAAGTTTTTTTCCTGCCCGACATGTATACCGACAGGCATTTTATCCGCTTTGTACTCGAGGAACTCTCCGTTTCGTATCAAATACAACGGATTGTATGCTCCGGCATATTGTACTTCCGCGGCATCGCGGTCGATGATGCACAGCGCCATGTCCATCCCGTCGCGTTGCTCTCCCGCCGCACCGGTTTGCGATAATGTATATTTCAAGTTTGATCTCAGCTCGTTGAGAATATCCGAAGCTTTGTCCATTCCTTGTTTCAAAACAATTTCGTTGAGGTTGGAAATGCCGAGCATGCTCATAAACGCACCGGGAACACCATGCCCCGTACAGTCGGCGGCAACCACAACGGATTTGTTTCCTTTTTGCGCCGCCCAATAATAATCGCCGCTGACAACATCGCGCGGTCTGAAAAACAGGAAATAATCGGGAAATATTTTTCCCATCAATTCCCGTATGGGCATAATGGCTTTTTGGATGCGTTTGGCGTAATAGATACTATCCATGATCTCCTGTCGTTGTTCGTCGATTTGGTCACGCTGTTCCGCGGCCATATCGCGTTGCACGATCAGTTCCTCTTGATGTTGTTTCAGTTCCCGATTGATTTCGATGATATTCTGTTTCTGAAGCTCGATTTCCAACGTTCGTTCGTTTACCTTTTCTTCCAATACGCGATTCTCCTTGATCAAGGCACGCTCGCGCCAACGAATGTACGAAAATACGGCAATGATCAGTGCGAGGCCGTATGCAATGTATGCCGCAACGGTTGCCCACCAAGGCGGACGAACCGTAAACGAATATGTGACGGGTTCGGGATTCCACACGCCGTCATTGTTGCATGCCATTACTTGAAACGTGTACTTGCCCGGCGATAATCGATATTCCCGAAATGTTTCGGAACTTTCTTCGTGCCAAGACTCATCATACCCTTCGAGAATAAATCGGTATTTATTTTTAGCCGGGATGGTGAAGTGAATACCGATCCAATCAATCCGAATGGAATTTCGGTTGTACGGAAGAACCAATTCTTCGGGCAACCCCGTTTGCGATGAGACACTGTCGGCATATTGTTGAATGTCGCCTCCGTCGGGAAACGAAATATCGGTGATGTACGTATGCGGCGGGTCGGTCTGTTTCAGATCCGCTTCCGGGATGTATTTGACCAACCCGGCAACCGTACCGAACCATACATTACCGTGCGTGTCGGTAGCGGCCGCGCCCATGTAGCAGTCCATCGGTAAATAGCCGTCGTCTTCCGCGTAATATTTGATTTCATTTGTCTTTAAATCGATCGTGTTCAACCCGTTGATGTATCCCACCCACAGACGATCGCTTTGGTCGGCATGCACCAAATTGATGGAATTGGAGGCCAATCCGTCATTAACGGTATAAACCTTAAAATTCAATTGATTGTTGGTTTCCGTTATTTTGCACAATCCGTTTTCGGTTCCCAACCAAACAACGCCGTACTTGTCGATGGCGATGTCCGTGCATGAGTTGCTCGGCAATCCGTTTTCTTCGGTATAATTAACAAAATGTTCTCCGTCAAAAACGGATAACCCCAAAGCGGTGGTACACCATATTCTGTTTTTATCGTCACGTGCCAAAAAATACACGTAATCATCCGGCAAACCGTCATTGATGGTGTAATATTTCGTTTTGTTACCGAGAACATGGACCAATCCTTTTGAAGAAGCGGCCCAATATTCGTTGTTGTTTACAACGAGGATGTTGTATATGTCTTCATCATCTTTATCGGACTTGAATACAAAATTTCCGTTTGCGAAATAGCCGAGTCCCGCACCCATTGATCCCAACAATATACGATCTCGCGCGGTGGCAATGCTTGCAACGGCATTGGATGTTCTGCGCTTGTCCTTATTTCGAGATTCGAAAAAATCGATTTGTTGTCCGTTGATTCTCACCAATCCGCTGTTTTGCGGACTACACCATACATTTCCCGACGAATCGGCGGCCACGGATATAATGTGGTTGTTGGGAAATCCCGATTCCGTGGTCAACATTTCGAAAATCACTTTTCCGTACATGGATATACCGCTGTCGGTTCCGATCCATATATTTCCTTCTTCGTCTTCGAAAATACAGGTTACGTTGTTGTCGACTAAGCCGGATTGACGGCCGTAGTGGTGAAGTTCTCCGTTTGCCAATCGATATACGCCATTCCCCTGTGTCAGCAACCACATATTCTGCCGTTTGTCCTCAATGATTCGAATAATCGGCTCCTTCGGTTGGCTGACGGGCGTAAATTTGTTTTCGGCAAAAATATACAAACCGTTGCTTGCGGTTGTCAGCCATAACCTGCCGCGGGAATCGCATCCGACGGATATGAAATTGCACGGTTCGGGCGCTCGATATACGACAAATTGATCGTTAACGAATCGGGCAATGTTGTTTCTTTCGCCAATGACCCAAATATCCCCTTTTTCGGTGACAATGATGTCCGAAACAAAGTTAGTCTGCGGGTCGGTTCCGAAAGCATAATTCGTAATTTGTCCCCGATCGATGATCGATATGCCGGATCCGGTTCCGCACAATATGCGGCCGCGGACGTCTTCCGCAAAACAGGTTACTCGGTTGTCGGCCAATCCGTTATTTGAATTATATGTTTTAACCGTACCGTTTTCGACAACGGATATGCCTTCGTCGTTGGTTCGACACCAGATGTTTCCTCTGGAATCTTCCAGCAGTAAGTTTTTGAACCCGGTTACGACGAGGTTATTGGACGCCAATCCGTCTTTAGCGGTATACGTTCGAAATGTTTTTCCGTCGAATTCGACCAATCCGCCGCCGTACGTGGCCATCCAAACGGTGTTTTTGCGATCGACGAGCAGGGCGGTCACCGTGTTTACGGGAAGTCCGTCCGATACGGAGTAGTTTTTAAAATATTTTCCGTCGAATTTCGATACGCCGCCTGCCGTGGCAAACCAAATATATCCGCGTTGGTCTCGGCAAATGTCGCGTATCTGGTTCTGAACCAATCCCGCTTTCATCGTATAATTCATGAAAGGAGTTTGATATTGCGCAAAAGTACGACCAAACGTGCATACCGAAAGTATAACGAACGGACAAACACGTTTCCAAAACAATATTCCGAATATTTTATATCGCAACATGCTTTTCATCACTCCGAAATGCGTGTACAGGCAAATATTAACGTTGTATGTAACGAGACGAATAATGTTTATTCACGGACTTCCGATTCAATGTACCGATCGACGATCTCGGTTAAAATTGGTAGAACACCCCTATCCCGATATAATTTTTTGTTTGAAGTTTCGGCCCGTGAGGATTTCCCTCTTTATCGACGGATGTTTGGTTATCGTCATATTTCATGTCGAGCCGTATATCCGCCGAAATATTTTTATAGATAAGAATTTTTGCTTGAAGCGTCCACGTTACATCCACATTTTGCGGATCTTCCATATAATTGGAAAACAGTTCCACTTGCGAACTGTACGAAACCTTGTTTTTGAACATGTTGCCGTTGAGCGATAACACGATACCTCCCCCGAATTCGTATCGCGAATTATGCGTAACATCAATGGGATTACCGGCAGCATCTTTGCCGGATTCCACCAACCCCGCGTTTCGCAGTACGTTAATATCGTTGGATCTCGCAAAAGTTGCTTTACCCATGAGAGGCGAAAAAACGGACGAGAAATTATTACTGGGACGATAGTCGAGACCTATGGAAAGATACATATAAACCGGAGCAAGGAAATCGCTTACTCTGATCGTATCCGTGGCCGAATAGGTATAACCGGGCGAAAATTGCGTTCGTACCAAATAACTCGCGGTATAATACCATTTTTTGGACATTTGATGCCCCGCTTTTGTCACAAGGTATATTCGGTCATCGTTTTTAACGGCGTCTCGGATTCCCGTTTTCAAAAGGCTGTATGCAAAGGTGCCGTAGTTTTCAAACGTGCGTTTCCCTTTTTTGTAGTTGGCATACAGATTGACGATGGTACCCACTCCGATTTGGTCTTCTCCTCCCGCGGCCCAATTGGATAGTTGAGTAGCGGTGAACGATAAAGCGGCATCACCGCCCAATAACCAACGAACGCTGTCGTTATCGGAGAATTTTTTGTATTTTTTCAATGCTTCATCTGCTTTTTTTGCCGTGGTTCCCGCCGCTTTAATGGCGTCGTCCGCTTGTCCTTTCACGGTCGCGACGGGAAACATAAAACAAATGATACAGAGGATACAAATTATTCTTTTCACGTATATCGATTTTTGGATACGGAGTGTATTCGGTTTTTAACGTAATTCGGTTTCGGTCAAAATTCTTTATCGATTTGGTACACGTTTCGATCGACGGAATTTCGGGAAATTAATTCGCCGAGAAAACCGGATAAAAAGAGCTGTGTTCCCAAAATCATGGCCGTCAAGGCCAAATAAAAATACGGGCTGTCGGTAATGAGACTTGCTTTGACACCGTGGGCCACATGGTACAGCTTTTGCGCTCCCAGCCAGATGGCGGAAAGAAATCCGAAGAGAAACATCAAGATTCCCAATGATCCGAAAAGATGCATGGGGCGCTTTCCGAAACGGGAAATAAACAGGATGCTCAGCAGATCGAGAAATCCGTTGATGAGACGGCTCCATCCGAATTTGCTGACACCGTATTTTCGTGCTCTGTGTTCCACCGGTTTTTCGCCGATTCTGGTAAATCCGGCTTTGGACGCCAATACGGGAATGTAGCGATGCATTTCGCCGTATACTTCGATGTTTTTGACTACTTTATTTCGGTATGCTTTCAACCCGCAATTCATGTCGTGCAACTTGATTCCCGTAAAGGAACGCGCCGTGGCATTGTATATTTTGCTGGGTACGGTTTTGGTAACGGGATCGTGACGCTTTTTTTTCCATCCCGATACCAAATCGTACCTTTCTTCGACGATCATGCGGTACAATTCGGGAATTTCGTCGGGACTGTCTTGCAAATCGGCATCCATGGTGATGACTACATTACCCGCCGCTTTTGCGAAGCCGCAATGCAGTGCGGCCGCTTTTCCGTAATTGCGTCGAAAACGAATGGCGTGAATGCGCGGGTTCTTCGATGCCGAGTTTTCGATCACCGGCCATGAGTCGTCACTGCTGCCGTCGTCGATCATAATGATTTCGTAATCATAATGATGTTCGTCCGTTACCCGTTCGATCCAAGCGACGAGTTCCGGTATCGATTCCGACTCATTAAGCACGGGGATGACAACAGACAGATCCATGCGGGAAATCAAGATTGATAAGGTTGTTTATCGGGTTGTCCGGCATTTTTCATGAAAAGGCCCAAAATACAAGCCGCAATCGCACCCAAAAGGCTGTAAGACAAAATTACGGAAAAGGCTAAAAATACCGGAGACATCATTTCGTTCATTTGTTTCATGCCGAGATCAACTTCTGCCGCCGACATATTGGTCGATTGCAATACCCGGTTTGCTGCGGCGATAAATTCGTCCATGATTGCCGGGTTCAGCTTGGCCGTCATGTAGAGTACAAAAGCCGGAATAACGGATGCAAAAAAGGCGACCAATGCCCCGACTTTCGAAATTTTGGAATACGTGATTTGTCCGCCCGTTTTTTCGCGAAAATATTTCATTCCGTAATATATACCGCCGATAAACACTGCCCACGTAACGGCTTGTGCCATACGATTCAGACCCGGTAACATGGGTACGATCAGCATTAAAAATGCGGTAATCGCCCCGATTGTTCCGGCGGTTCGTGTCGGAGATACGGAAGAATCGGATGTTGTATCCATTCAGATAATCATTTATTTATGATACAAGCCGCAAAGATAGCCGTTTTTTACCAAAACGGAAAACGAGATTTTGAATTTTACGGCTTAATCATTCCGTTTTAGTGCGAAAAAATTGCAGTGTTGAATGGGATTATCGGTAGTTCGGTATTGTGATGTTATTTCTCGATCGATTAAGTTTGATTGTTTTTTGCGCAAATAAACCTAACAGGTTTTTAAAAGCTGTTAGGTTTTGGCATAATTGCTTATATAACATTGATAATATCATCGTTTTTCCGGAAAGCATTTTCGAAAAATATTTATAAAACAATCTCGTCAATTATGACATCTCTGTTCGAACAAAACACGCGATTTGTCGGTTTACGAATATATGAATAAAAAGATCGTTCGTTATTTTTGGTCGGGAATCTTGACGTTCTGGATTCCGTTAATCCTGTTGGCCTATTCTTTGAAATTGGTTTGGCCGGTTGTCGGAAAATTAAGCAACCCCATTGCTCGTTTGTTGCCGTTTCGGAATGTTGTCGGAGAAATTGCGGATTCCGTTATCGGAATTCTCATCATTTTATTGATCACGTTGTTGATCGGTTGGTTGGTGCAAAAGACCGTCTTGAAAAATTGGACCAAGCAAATAGATAAAATGTTGACTAAAATTTTCCCGAATTATTCGTTTTACAAAAACTTTATCTCCGAATCGCCGGTTGACGAGCGAGACGGATGGCAATCGGTTATCGTGAAAGATGACGACGAATATAAATTGGGATTTATTGTGGACGAAAAAAACGGAATATGTACTGTTTACGTTCCGTCGGCACCCAATCCCTATCAAGGAGAAATCATTTTTAAGAAACGGGAATCGCTTCAACCGTCGAACATTTCATTTACGCAAGCGGTTGCCGGTATGCGTCGGTACGGAAAAGGCATGGAACACATTCATCAAGATTTTGCCGAACCAATTCACGAAAACAAAGAAACTTCCGACCGAAATTAAGGAATTTATCTTGAACCTTTCAAATAATCGATCATTGAGGCGAACAGGGCTTTTGCTTCCGGTTCGTCTTTGATTGCAAACAGATCGGAGGTGCACATCAATGCTTTTCCTTTGGCATTCGGTATTTCATAAATCAATCCGAGTTTTCGATTTTCGGTGAAGTTATCGATAACCTGCACGATGGGCTTATAACCGTCCGGATAGTTGTTGAGTATCATCGGTCGCGAATGCTTCACGATGTTCCACCATTGCCAATCGGTATGAAAATCGGTGGGAAACGTACGAAACAAAGCGTGTTGCGGATCGGTTAATATCCCCAATGTTCCCGGCGAAGGTTCCACGCCGAATTGCAACGCTATATCGCGGAACATCGTATAATTCCAAAAATCGGTAATAAACATTCCTCCCACAGAGCGGTCTTTGATATCGGCATGTCGGGGAATATACAATACCGTTTTTCCCGATCGGACGGCTTCGTCGAACGTGTTTTTGTTTCGCGTTACCGAAATTCCGTCAACGAGTCCTTCGCCGATCGCATGTTTTTCGGGAGCATATACCCAAATGTTCCACGAATTTTGATATCCCGCGTTTTTGAGTTTTACCGTAAAGGAAAGTTTTTGATTCCCGTTGACGACGCTTAACGGTATTTCCACATGTCCCGAAGGTGTCAACCCGCCTTGCGCGATATTTTGTTTTGTCGTTGTTTTTTCGAACAGCACTCGGCCGTCGGCAGAGGTCAGCGTGCAAACGATTTCTTCGTTCGGCAAATCTTTTTCGCCATAGTGCGCCACCGTTATGTCGGCAACAAAGGTTTCGCGATTGGTCCAACAATATTTGGAGAAAAGCGCCAACGGCACCACGTCGTTACAGAATTCTCTCCATTTTTCGCGTTCAATCACGCCTTTCGAATCCATAAACGCATCCAAAATACCCACCAATGCGGTACCTTGTCCCGGGTAGTCCTGCAGGTCCAACAACTGAAATCCTCCGAATCCCGGAGTTCGGAGCGCCAACTCAATTTCTTCCCGATAACACAATGCGCTCAATGCTCCCGATGCTTTCGTGAAATCGGCCGCTTGCGATAACATACCCGCTTCTCGGAGTCGTTTTTCGAAAATTTCGAAATTTCGAGGTTGCATCACGCCGGTGTATTTTTTTATTTCGTCGAAATTCGGATAAATTTGATATTGTCCCGTTTCGTGTCCGATCGGCGGAACGGTCAAGCCCTCGATTGCTCGGGCATAATTTCGGTCGGTACGGGGTTTGCGTGCATTAATAATTCCTCCTTCGGCTTTCGAATCGACGAAGGCGAACGATCCCCGCATGTCGGTGCTGTTATCGGATGCTTGTTTTCCGTGTCGCATGGACGTGAAATATTCTTCGCCGGGGTAGGGGTGAGGGTTTGAGTAAAAATTGTTGGAACCGTTGGCATACACATGTCGATGATCCGATTTTTTGAGATCATCGATCACTTCGCACATGGCATCAGCGCTGCCGCCCAACTCGTTGCCCAACGAAAACATAACGAACGAAGGATGGTTGCCGTAGGCTTCCGAAATTCTCCGACCTTCCGCTTTCATGTAATCGATCAATACGGTATCCTCGGCAACGATGTGTCTCCAAAAAGGCAATTCGGGTTGCAGAAAGACGCCCGTTTCGTCGGCAGCTTCAAAAGCCGCTTCGGGAGGAGTCCACGAATGAAAACGAACATGATTGATGCCGTACGATCTTGCAACGGAAAAATATCTTAACCAATCTTCTTTTTTCATGCTTGCATATCCCGTCAACGGAAAAACTCCGCCGTCGTGCTTTCCCCGAAGAAAGACCGTTCTCCCGTTGTTGGTAAATTTTCCCGATCGCGTGTGAAAGTCGCGAAGACCGAAAGCGATTTGCACGACTCGAGTTTCTTTGCGCAGGCCGACTTCCAATCGATAGAGATAAGGATGGTATTCGTCCCATGGTCGGGGATGTTCCAAGTCGAAATGAACGGTGCAGAAAGAGGTGCCAACGGCAATGCGGATGTCCGATGTGGTTTCCGATACGGTATTACCCGAAGAGTCTTTTACGGTGACGACCAATTGCCGATCCGCTAAGTATTGGCCGGAAGTATTAAGCAATTCGGTTCGAACGCTGCATTTTCCGTCGGGCGCCGCATCGATTCTCACATTTCGAACATCGATGTCATCAAGGCAACGCAGGTAAAAGTCGCCCAAAATGCCATTCCAGTTGGTTTGGGTATCGTCGGAATAAGCGTGCGATCCACCCAAAGACAGTAGCTTTTTGTTGTTGTTCACCGTAATTTTTATCTGATTGATTCCCGACTTGAACGCTCCGTCGATGAGGTAGACATGAGGTGCGGAAACGCCGTTTTGAACGCCGATAAGCGAGTCGTTGACGAAAACCGAGGATACTTTGGTGCGTTCCATAAACAATTCGACGCATTTGCCTTTCCATGAGCGGGGTATTTCGATTTCTTTTTCGAATACGGCTTCCCCTTCATATTGTACGGGTTGTGTCAATCGAAGCGTTGACGAGTCGGTTACGGGAATGCCTATTCCGTTTTCGGTAAGCGTTCTGGGGAGATGCGCCGTTTGTGTGATCGAGCCAGCGGTGACATTCCATTTTCCCGATAAATCAATGACGTTGGTTTTGTGTGAACAGGTGCAAAGGGTGAGGGTAACGAATGAAAGAAATATGAATGAACGATTTTTCATGGCGAATGCTCGAATGTGATTATTGCTTAAAAGCCGGCGGAAATCTATCGGTTTTTACATAATTAAGGCGGTATCTTGATGCCGCGACGGGTGAACCGACCGGTTTTCAAACATACAAAGATATCGAATGTCCTGTACAATTCGGTTACGGTGCGGACTATTTTAGTCGGACGTGGATGAGAGACCCTTTCCTTTTTTCTGCGGAAGTTCGAATTTCTTCATAAAAATATGCCGACCCTTTTGATTTTCGGGGTCGGCATATGACATAAATTTCGAAAAATAATTCAAGATCGATTTATTCGACCGTATACGCGTAGTTGAATCGTCCGCCCGGAGCAACGTCGCCGTTAATATACCAATCCATGGGATCGTCCGCTTGCATGTTGTCCGTCCATTTGAATTCAATGTTGATCGGCGTCGACAAATTTTCCAATGACGCTTTGGGAACCGTGATCGTCATTTTATTTTTCTCCGTTACGGATTTGACGGCTTGAACGCTTTTCCACGAATTGCCGCCGACGTATCGTTGCAGAATTTTGCCTTCAATAATGCGGTAATCGTACCCGTTCCATCCCGTTTTCGGATTTCTGTCGGAATCGACGTACAATCTCATCCAATTGTCGCCCGACTCGGGAGTGATGTCGTTAACGGTTTCGGCGTAAAAGTATAAGTTATCGTTATCGCGCGATACTTTCATCGTGCGGAAATCGTTTCGTCCCGTGGTATTGGTATATACGTAAGCGGGTTTCGATTGCGCTCCGGGATGATTTCGGGATTTCGTTTCGCCCGTATAATCGGTATATGTCGGCGATACACTCGTCCAGTCGCTCATCTTTTTAATTGTTTTGGCCGGTCCCGCCGCGGGATTCTTTTCCACGCCTTTATAACGACGTATGTTTGCCGCCAACTGCATATAATAATGGTCTTTTATTCTCGGATCGGAAGCGGGTTCTATATCGCGGCTGTATTCCGGAGTTGCCATGTCGCAAAACCACGAATGTTCGGGATTGTCGTCTTTGGAATCCCATCGGCCCGCAATCCATTCGTTCCATCCGGTAACGAACACGAACGGAGTATTTTGCGTGAGCGCGTAATCCCATTGTTCTTGAATGTTGTATCCGTAGGGCATGTCTGTTTCGGGTTTGCCGTGCGAACCGTTGCGATAACTTCTTCCCCAATTGTCTCTGTTTCCGTAGAATGCGGACCCTCCGAATCCGGCTTTCGGATTGGGGTGTTGCGAGACGGACACATTGATGATTTCCTTTTCGCCGCGGATATTGTAATGCGGCACTTGCGGACGTGTGAACGACAGCCACGGCCAACCGTTGGGTTTCGGCGGATCATACGGCCATTGCGATTCGCGATAGGTGAAAAAATCTTCGTATTCTCTTCCCTTTGTTTCTTCCCTTACGCCGAGCACCAGCGGTTTACCCTCCAATCGATACCAAGCATCCGGATGTCGGTACGGAGCGCCCGGTTTATAGAACGTATCGTACAGTTCTTGGATTCTCTCGCCCGAATCGGTATTGGTGTAAAAAACAATTCCCGGAGGGATTTTGCCTTGGGTGCGAACCGCATCCATGGCGGACATCAGAATGTCGGCATTTTTCGGATAAATTGCCAAATTGGTGGCGTCGATCACCACAAAATCCACTCCGGCGTCGGTAAGCAACTGCATGCTTCTCAACACCACCCAGTAATCGTCGCCCCGATAGTATCCGTACACGGGTTTTCCCCAGTAGTACGATACGAATTCGCCGTTGGGAGGATAGTATACGGGTTTTCCCCAGAATTCGCTGTCGTAGTCATTGAGGACTTCGGGATGGTTGGAGATGATTTCGCTCAAATCCCAATAATCTTCGGCCGTGCCGTCGCCGTGCCAAGTAAAATAAAAGAGACCTACTTGTCTGTTTGCTTTCGGGTCGCCGACTTGTTTGTTTTGCGGCAATGTACGGCCCAAACCGTCGGTTCCCGCCAAGGGTTGTCCGTTGACAACGGCCGTTATTTGCAGCAACATAAATGCCGAAATGCCATATGAAATAATACTTCGCATATTCCTTAAATGTTTGAAATTATTTGTGATGATTATTAATCTGTTACAATCTCCCGCATCGGGATGCGTCATTCTTCAAAAATATAGTTGAATCGGCCTCCGGGTGCGGTATCTCCGTTGACGTACCAGTCCAATGGATCCTCTTTTTGCATGTTATCCGACCATTTGAATTCGATGCTGATAGGAGTCAACAAATTCTCCAAATACGATTTGGGAATTGTCACCGTCATTTTGTTCTTTTCCGTCGCATATTTGACGGTTTGGACGTTTTTCCATGCTCCGTCGACGTATTGTTGCAACATATTGCCTTTCACGACGCGATAATCGTATCCTTTCCATCCCGTATTCGGGTTTCTGTCCGAATCGATGTAAAGTCTCATCCAATTATCGCCCGACACGGGTGTAATGTCATCGACCGTTTCGGCATAAAAGAAAATATTTCCTTGATCCCGCGCCACTTTCATTACGTGAAAATCATTTCGTCCGGTAGTGTTGGTATAAACGGTAACGGGTTTTGTTTGCGATCCCGGGTGATTTCGGTCTTGCGTGTCACCCGTGTAATCGGTATATGTCAAGGACACGTCGGCCCAATCGCTTATTTTTCCGATGGTTTTCATCGCTCCCGGACTCGGATTCTTTTCCACGCCTTTGTAACGCCGTATGTTATTTACCAATTGCATGTAATAATGATCTTTGAGATCGCCGGTTAAAGAAGGCTCGATGTCGCGACTGAACTCGGCGCTTGCGGCGTCACAGAACCACGAATGTTTGGGATTGATGCACCAGTCGGGATTTCTGAGAACGACCCATTCGTTCCAACCGGTGACAAATACGAACGGAACGTCTTGTTTCAATGCCACTTCCCACTGTTCTTGAATATTATATCCGTAGAAAATATCCGTTTCGGGATTGCCGTGTTTGCCATTTCGGTAGCTTCTGCCCCAGTTGTCTTTAATTCCGTAAAAAGCAGATCCTCCCATTCCCGCAGCCGGGTTGGGATGTTGAGCCACGGAAACGTTGATGATTTCTTTCTCGCCTCGAGAGTTGTAGTGAACCCGAGGTTCGCGATAGAAAGAAATCCACGGCCAACCGTTTGCTTTTTGTGACTCGAGCGGCCATTGCGACTCGCGATAGGTGAAAAAGTCGCGGAAGTCTTGGTCTTTAATCTCGGCGGTAACTCCGATAATCAAAGGCTTGCCTTCCATGTAAAACCAACAATCGGGATGTTGGTACGGCGCCCCTTCTTTATAATACAAGTTGTAGATATCTTGAATGGTTTCGGCCGATTGAGTATTGGTGTAGAAAACGATTTTCGGAGGTTTTTTTCCTTGCGCGCGAACCGCATCCATGGCTTTCATCAATGATTCGTGTTGTTCGGGAAAGACGAACCTGTTGGTTACGTCCATCACCAGAAAATCGACGCCCGCATCGGCCAGAAGCTGCATGTTTCTCAGATGCACCCAATAATCGTCGGCCCGATAGTATCCGTATATCGGTTGTCCCCAATAATAACATATTCCCGGTCCGCCCCAATCGGGATCGTCATAGTCTTCAAATACTTTGGGAGTGTTTTTGTACAGTTCGGTCAAATCCCAATGATCTCCCGCCAACGGAATTACTGTATCGCCTTGGCAAATAAAATAAAACATGGCCACATAACGGTCGGATTTCGGATTTCCGACGGCGTCGTTTTGCAGCAACGTGCGGCCCAAATCGTCGGTTCCGGCCAACGGTTGTCCCGTAACGACGAATATCGACGGCAAGAATAACCCCGCCGCGAAAAAAAGATGTAAAAAGAGCTTTCTCATGTTTGTTCGGTATTAACGGTTTATGTCGATTGAGACTATCCAAAAAGTCTGTTTTCGGCTCGTCATTGCGAGCGACAGCGAAGAAATCTTTTTGATTACCATGAGATTAACTTCGTTGAGCTCCGCTTCGCTACGGTTGCTTCGTCGTTCCTCCTCGCAATGACGTTCATTTTCGACTTTTTGAACATACTCAATCAGATCAATTTTCTTCAAAGATATAATTAAATCGACCTCCGGGTGCGGTATCTCCATTGACATACCAATCCAATGGATCTTCTTTTTGCATGTTATCCGCCCATTTGAACTCGATGTTGATCGGAGTCGCCGAGAGATTCAAATATGATTTGGGAATCGTTATCGTCATTTTGTTCTTTTCCGTCGCGTATTTAACGGTTTTGATGTTTTTCCATGCACCGTCGGCGTATTGTTGCAAGGTATTGCCTCTCACGATGCGGTAATCGTATCCGTACCGGCCCGTCTTCGGATTTCTGTCGGAATCGATATACAACCTCATCCAATTATCGCCGGATTCGGGTGTGATATTGTCGACCGTTTCGGCGTAAAAGAACAAATTATCCTTGTCGCGGGCCACTTTTAATGTGTGGAAATCGTTTCGTCCGGTGGTGTTGGTGTATACGATACCCGGGACGATCGTTCCCGCGGGATGTTTCCGATGTTGCGTTTCGCCGATGTAGTCCGTATAAACGGGAGAGACGTTCGCCCAATCGTTCATCGTTTTAATTGTTTTGGCCGGTCCCGCAACGGGGTTCTTTTCCACCCCTTTATAACGGCGAATATTGTTTACCAATTGCATGTAATAATTGTCTTTCAGTCCGGCGGTGAGCGTGGGTTCGATATCGCGGCTGTACTCGGGGCTTGCGGCATCACAAAACCACGAACCTTTGGGATCGCCGTGAGAGTTAAATGCCCGCACGACGACCCATTCGTTCCATCCGGTGACAAACACGAAGGGCGTATTTTGCGTCAATGCGTAATCCCATTGCTCCTGTATGTTGTATCCGTAAAAAATATCCGTTTCGGGGTTGCCGTGCGAACCGTTTCGGTAACTTCTGCCCCAATTGTCCATGTTGCCGTAGAATGCGGAACCACCCATTCCGGCGCCCGGATTGGGATGCTGCGCCACCGATACGTTGATGATTTCATTTTCGCCTCGCGCGTTTTTATGCACTATTTGCGGTCGGGTAAACGAGAGCCACGGCCAACCGTTTGGTTTCGGCGGATCAAACGGCCATTGCGATTCTCTGTACGTGAAGAATTTTTCGTAGTTTGTACCTTTTGTTTCTTCGGTAACTCCGATAATCAGCGGTTTGCCTTCCAGATAATACCAGCAATCGGGATGCCGGTACGGCGCTCCTTCTTTGTAATACAGGTCGTAAAGCTCTTGAATGGTTTCGCCCGAAAGCGTATTGGTGTAAAAAATGAGCTTCGGCGGATTCTTTCCCTGTTTGCGTACCGCATCCATTGCATTCATCAACACTTCAGTTTGCGTGCCGTAGGTAAATCGGTTGGTGGCGTCAATGATCACGAAATCCACCTTAGCATCGGCCAACAGTTGCATGCTTCTCAGATGCACCCAATCATCGTCGGCGCGGTAATAACCGTAAATCGGTTGTCCCCAGAAATAGCATTTTCCGAATCCTCCGCCCCAGTTCGGATCGTCGCAATCCTGCAATACTTCGGGGTGTTTTTTTGTCAATTCGTACAAATCGAAATTGTAGTTTGCGGTAGGAGCTCCCCAATCGCCGGTGAACAGGAAATAAAATATTCCCACTTGCCGATTCGGTTTTGGGTCACCGACGGCGTCGTTCTGCAATAATGTTCGCCCCAGATCGTCAGTTCCCGCCAATGGTTGTCCGACAACGGAAAACAATGTCGCCGACAGGCATACCGGAAGGCTTAGAAAAAAGTTTTTCATTGATCTGTTTTTAATTTCGATTAGATGATTTGAAGAAAAAATCCCTCCGAATATCGTGAGGGATTTTTTACCGTATCGCCGGTATCGACATCTTTTGCTTAACCGTGTCATCGATTTCGGTCAAGGAAAACCGATCGAGACGTTCGAATATCGATTTTGCGATTCGGTGTTTGTGTTACGAAAATGCTTTAATGTTTCGCATGGTTTCGATGGCGATATCCTTATTGTAGTTTTTTACCATGCCCGGTAACATGAATATGAGCACGATACACCAAATGAGAACTCCTGCTCCCGTCAGCCAGTAAACGACTTGCAATCCCCATTTGCCCAAATAGCCGTAAGGCATGCCCAAGCAAATCAACAGAAAGAAATATGCCCATCCGACGGATTTCTTTTTGCGTTTGTATTCTTCAACAAACGATTGTTGTTGCGTCGGCGTCAGTTTAACCATTTCGGCTTTTACCATCGACGGCAGATCGTCCCAAATAGATTGTTCGATGTAATTGTTTTTTTGCGAATTGTCGCCTCCCTGCGCATTCGTTCCGGCATTTTCAACAGTGTTTTCGGTATTTTCCATCTCAAAATAAAATTAAGTTGTTATTAAAAATTAAAGGTAAATAAAGGTCATGCAAAAGTATCGAATAATATCAAAAATGCAAATTTTAAAAAGAAATATCGGCTTTTCGTTATTTCTTTTATTTCCAGATGGATTCGTGGATAATTTCCGCTCCGGAATGCATTCGGATGAAGACGACCAAGCGGTACAAATAATAAAGCATAAAGAGTGCAATGAACCCGTATCCGATTTTATTGATAAGGTTTGGTTTTACGCGAACATGTTTGAATAAGAATTTAGGATATCCTTTGGTTGTCGGATAAAAAGCCATCATTGCGACCAATATCGGTCCGAAAAGGTGGTAGGAAAAACTTTTCGACCATTCTCCGCGAAACAGAAACAATACGGATTTTGTCATGCCGCAACTCGGACAAGGTAACCCGGTCAACATTTTTACCGGACACAGCGATTGGGCGTTTTCGATTTCGTCCGACGAAGAAAACAGCATGATAACGGGAAGAATGAAAATTACCGTATACGCCAAAATCAACCAAAATCGGGGTGTTTTTAATGTTTCGGACAAACGGATTTTCATCGGAATTCGCATTTTGCGTCGGCAAATATAAGCGTTATGTTTGTTGTTGTCAATACATGAAAGAAATTCGTTTTGTAAATGACGCCGAATCCCGAATATCAAAAAAGGCCGTTCAAACTTGAACAGCCTTTTCTGATTATGTTGTCGACGTTTTTATACCGCCAGCGAAAATCTGATAAATTTGACGACTTTCAAATCTTTGTCGGATTCTTTCAGATAATCAGCAACTTTCTTTTTGGAATCTTTTATAAATTCTTGATTGATCAACGTCATTTCTTTAAAGAATTTTTCCAACTTGCCCTGAGCGATTTTTTCGATCATTTCGGCAGGTTTTCCGGCATTTTTCGGATCGTTTTTGGTTTGATCCGAGGCAATTTCCAATTCTTTCTTAACAACGTCTTCGGGAACGCTTTCTTTATCGACGGCTACGGGATTCATGGCTGCCACTTGCATAGCAACATCGCGACCTACTTGCGGATCGCTCAACTTTTTGTTGAAGCCGACCAAACAAGCCAATTTGTTACCCGGATGGATGTAAGCTACCACTTCGGCTGCTTCCAGCTTGTCGAAGAAAGTTAAATCTATTTTTTCGCCGATGACGGCAACTTTTTCGTTCACGCCTTCGGCAACGCTGATACCGTTAACGGTCAAATTTTTGACGGCATCCAAGTCGGCGGCGCCGGCCGTTAATGCTGCACTCGCAACGTCTTCGGTAAACTTGATGAAATCGGCGCCTTTGGCTACAAAATCGGTTTCGCAACTCAACACGACCAAAACACCCTTAGCGGCGTCTTTTGATACCTTTGCGATAACACAACCTTCTGTTGCGTCACGGTCGGCGCGTTTGCTTGCTACCAATTGTCCTTTCTTGCGAATGATGGCTACTGCTTGCTCGTAATCGCCGTTGGATTCTTCCAAGGCTTTTTTGCAGTCCATCATGCCCGCACCCGTCATCTTTCTAAGCTTTGCTACTTCTGTTGCACTTATGGCCATTTGTTCTGTTTTATATTGTTATCTTAAAGTTCGATTTTACTCTTCGTCATCATCGGTTTGTTTCACCGGTTTTTTGACCAATTTTTTCGATGATTTTTTGTCGTCCGCATTATCTTCTTCCTCTTCTGCCGATTGCATGCGATTTTTTGACGCTTTCTTGGTTTTCTTCGGTTGCGGAGCAGCTTGATCATCGGAGTTGTCCTTCTCCAATTTTCGTTCGTTGTTTCCTTCCTGCAAAGCAGCGACAACGGTATCGATAATTAAAGCGATGGAATTGGCGGCATCGTCATTTGCCGGGATCGGAAAATCGATCGATTCGGGATCAGAGTTGGTATCCACCATTCCGAATACGGGAATGTTCAAACGATGCGCTTCATTCACGGCAATGTGTTCCTTCATGATGTCCACCACGAAAAGCGCAGCCGGGAGACGTGCCATATCGGCAATACTGCCGAGGTTCTTTTCCAATTTGGCGCGTTGACGGCTGATTTGAAGCTTTTCTCTTTTCGACATATTATCGAACGTTCCGTCGGTGGCCATTTTATCGATGGTCGACATTTTTTTGACCGCTTTACGAATGGTGGGGAAATTGGTTAACATTCCGCCCGGCCAACGTTCCGTTACATACGGCATGCCGATGGGTTGAACTTTTTCGACGATGATGTCTTTCGCTTGTTTTTTCGTGGCGACAAATAAAACTTTTCTGCCCGATTTGGCAATTTGTTTTAAGGCTTGCGAAGCTTCGTCGAGTTTGGCTTGTGTTTTTTGCAAATCAATAATGTGAATACCGTTGCGTTCCATGAAAATGTAAGGAGCCATGTGCGGATTCCACTTTCTTTTCAGGTGACCGAAATGGCAACCTGCATCTAATAATTGTTGGATGGTTACTTTTGACATTAACTTTATTATAAAATTGTTTACTTTCTTTTTACACTTACGATGCAATCCCGAAGCAGCATTTCATTTTTGATGGTTAATTTTCGATTACGCTGTATTGTGTCATCAAAAATTACCAATCGAAAACAGTAAACGGTCTGCGGAATTTAGATACTAAACTTATCGATTTTTGATGGTCAATTTTTGATGGTGTTGTTTTTGAATCAAAAATTACCAATCGAAAATCAAAAATGAGATTAACGTTTGCTGAATTGGAAACGTTTGCGTGCTTTCGGACGACCGGGTTTCTTACGTTCCACTTCACGAGGATCGCGAGTCATGAAACCGGCAGCTTTCAACTTGGGTTTGTTGGTTTCGTCCAATTTAACAAAAGCGCGCGATATGGCTAAGCGCAGAGCTTCGGCTTGTCCTTTTATACCGCCTCCGTCGAGGTTAGCTTTAATATCGTACTTTCCGACTGCTTCGAGAAGGTTAATCGGCTGTTCCACGATATATTGAAGCGTTCCCACGGGGAAGTAGGTTTTCAAATCTTTGTCGTTAATGATGATTGCTCCGCTTCCTTCGCGAAGATATACGCGGGCTACGGCTGCTTTTCTTCTTCCAATGGCATTGATGATTTCCATGAATTATCTGATCAGGTTAAGGTTGATAACTTTGGGTTGTTGTGCTTCGTGCGGATGTTCGGTTCCGGCATATACATGAAGATTGCCGTAAAGTACGGCGCCCAATTTATTTTTGGGTAACATGCCTTTTACCGCTTTTTCCACCACGGCAATGGGTTTTTTGCGCATCAGATTTTCAGCCGTGACAACGCGTTGTCCTCCGGGATATCCCGTATGGTGAACGTATTCCTTATCGGCCTGCTTGTTGCCCGTAAA
This sequence comes from Bacteroidales bacterium, assembly GCA_031551455.1. Classification (GTDB taxonomy): domain Bacteria; phylum Bacteroidota; class Bacteroidia; order Bacteroidales; family UBA4181; genus JAIRLS01. The sequence goes on from JAVBNP010000154.1 coordinate 22,902, forward strand.
ACGAACTTTGTCGGCATTAATAACGATCACGTTATCACCGCAATCCACGTGCGGAGTGTAACCGGGTTTGTGTTTGCCTCTGAGCACCATGGCTATCTTGGCACACAAGCGGCCCACTACTTCATTCTGGGCGTCTACGATCACCCATTCTTTGTTAACAGTCGCCTTATTGGCCGAAACT
>JAVBNP010000208.1:0-9121 GCA_031551455.1 Bacteroidales bacterium
TCGGCATCGCAATGTATAACGGCGTATGAATAATTTCGTGCCGTTTTCGACAATTCGTCAAAAGTTAACATCAACGGTTTCTCATCGTCAATATGACCGATGGGATAAGAGGTCTCCCACCCCGTTTTGTAAATACGCGCGGTTTTGATATGTTCGTCGAAAACGGCATCGGGATATATGCCGTCGGGAGGACTGTATTGCGCTCGAACGACGGAACACAACAGAAAAAATACAATACAAATTCGGTAGGACATGTTTTTCAAATTTCGGTAAAAAGCGGTTATCTACATGAACGATCGGTAATAATATCGGAGTTTCGTTGCCGTTATAAAAAACAAAGGGGTAATCCGGTTTTCGGTTCACCCCTCTCAAGATGTTCGGTACACGGTTAAGATAAACCTTTTTCCTCCAATATCTTCTTAGCCAAGTCTAAAATCGTTGTATCGTCCAATGTTACGATACCGCCGTCGGGACCTTGCTCCACATGAATACCCACACTATCGCCGGACTGGTAATGCGAACCACCGAAATAATTTCTCACGGTATCTTCACTGAGACTCAAGCGGTCGGCAATGGTTTTCATGCTGCCGTTCGGCAACGAATCTTTTATCCTTCTAAGCTCATTAAACGTGATATACATGATTCAAAAGTTTTTGGTTATGAAAATAAAAATTGTTTTAAATATAAGACAAAAAAACATCCGTACGTTCTTTATATTAAGTATTTTTGTTAAAAATACTTAATATTCTCGTTTTCTTTAAAATACGACTTCGGATTGATTTATGAAAAACCCGCAAATTTCGAGCCGAAAAAACCGTACGAGTAAAATTACACCGTAAATGTATAAAATAAAATCACAATAAACAAATCGAAAAAAAACGTCGAATTTTGTGTAACCGGAAAATCAATATTTCCCTCGCTATTTCAAATTCGTTTGAATTGTATTGCAGTTGATTACCACGTTTACATAAAATCGTTATCGCATATAAAGCGGCAGTTTATTCTTTATTTCGCCCATCGGTGTTTTTCGTATTTCCGTTTTGCCGATATCACGAAGCAACACAAGGTTAACGGCATCGTTTTCGCGCTTTTTGTCTTTTGCCAAACCGGATAACACTTTTTCCGAATCAATATTCGCGATAACGGGAAGCCCGAGTTTCGTCAAAAGTTTTTCCAAACGGTCGACTTGGTTTTTCGGAAAACCGCATTCTCCCGCCGACCATCGGGCAGCCGTCATCATACCGACGCTCACCGCTTCGCCGTGGGTAATACCCGTTTGTATCTCAACGGCATGGCCAAATGTATGCCCGAAATTGAGAATCCTACGCTCTCCGTGTTCCCGTTCATCTTGTTCCACCACATTCGCTTTAATTTTTACGGATTCCGTAACGAGATATTCCATGGTTTTCGAATCGCGAGCCAAGGCCTTGTCCGCATTTTGTTCCAAATAATCGAATAAGTCAGGATCACGAATGACCGACGCTTTTACGATTTCGGCAAAACCCGAAACAAATTCCCGCGAAGGCAACGTTCGAATCATTTCCGTATCGCAAATAACGAAATGCGGTTGATTAAACGTGCCGACCATATTTTTGTAACCTCCGAAATTCACGCCGTTTTTTCCTCCCACACTCGCATCCACTTGCGATAATAAGGTGGTCGATACGAACCCGAACGGTATTCCGCGCATGTAGGTCGAAGCGGCAAAACCGGCTACGTCGCAAACAATGCCGCCGCCAACAGCTGCAATGAAACAACCGCGATCGGCTTCGAGTTCCAGCAATCGATCGTATATATGTTCCACCGTTTTCAAGGTTTTGGACGTTTCGCCGATTCCGATTTCGATCACCGGATAGGACCCGACAAAATCGCCGTAATGCTTCATGATATTGGCATCGGTTACGATGATCGTTCGACATCCGTCGGGCAGATATCGGGAAAGGTTGCGGTACGATTCGCCAATCGCTATTTGCGACTCGGCCCCGTCCGTATGAATGGTATGCAGATACATTTTTAATTGAATGAAAAATACGATATCGTCGACCCGAAAATCGAAGCTCCCAAAGTTACTGTAAGTTTGCTTTGGTCGACAACATCAAAAATAAATTTTACGAAATCGCCAAATTCGGATAACAATATACATTATCTTTGTCGTACAAAATTCCGTAAGCTTTAATCCAAAAAATCAAAGATCATGGGAAAAGAAAGAGATGCCAAGAAAGAGGCAAAAAAAACGCCGACCAAAACATTGAAGGAAAAGCGGTTGGAAAAAAAAGAGAAAAAGAAAAATCAATCTTAAATTGATGAAAGTTGTTACCCTTCGGGGTGAAAAGAAACAAAAAAATACTTCCCGAACCGATTTTCGGGAATATTTTTTTGTTTTATGTCGATAAAAATTCATGCAAATAACCATATATACAGACGGCTCATCGATGGGTAACCCGGGACCGGGAGGTTATGGAGTGGTCATGATGGCGGGTCCGCACCGTAAAGAATTATCGCAGGGATACCGTTTAACCACCAACAATCGGATGGAATTAACGGCCGTTATCGCAGCGCTCGAAGCGTTGAAATTTCCCGGAAGTCAAGTAACCATTTATACCGATTCGCAATATGTCGTCAATGCGGTGGAAAAGAAATGGGTGCTCGGATGGGAAAAGAAAAATTTCTCGGGAAAGAAAAATGCCGATTTATGGCAACGGTTCCTAAAAATATACCGCCAACACGATGTTCGTTTCGTATGGGTAAAAGGGCACGCCGGCAACAAAGAAAACGAACGCTGCGACCGTCTTGCCACCACTGCCGCGCAAACCAATAGTTTGATGGAAGATATCGGTTATCTCGATGAAGATTGACCGAAAAAACTCAGAAGATGTTTAAATTTTTAAACTGTCCTTACAGGACGTGTTTTTTGTACAAGATGTCATTTTTAACCCGAGGCGTTGCCGTCGGGCTAAATTAGTCCGGACTTTCAGTCCGTTTACCGAAATAACATCAGCTTGAAAGACCAACTTATTTCAGCTCGACGGCAACGCCTCGGGTAAAGACAAATTTCCATATTTCCGTCGCGCCGGAGGTGCTGCTTAATCAAATCAAAATATTAAATTTAGACAACGTCTCAGAACGTGATCGGTTGCTTCGGTTTCAAATTACTTTCCATCGTCCAAACCAACGCTTCGCCGTGCGCAATCTTAAACAATATCAATTCGGGAGCATCGGCGCTAAATCCCATGCTTTTTAAAAACGGACGATCTTCGACCGCTTTTTCTTTAAATTCGCGATCGTGTACGAATTCTGCTCTCCCGCTGATGCGCAACATGGTGCCCGTCACGCCTTTTTGTTGATAAAAACAAACTTCCGCGTTGGGATTTTTCAATAATTGATGCGGAATATCTTTTGCATTCGACGTTTGGAAATAAAAACCCGTGTTATCGGCAAACCAAATTCCCATACCTCTTACGCGCGGTTGATCTCCTTCCGTCGTAGCCAAATAACAAATGGGATTTTCGTTCGCGAATCGGATACAATCTTGAATATTGTTCATCGTCTTTTTATTAAACATTTTCTTGTTCGGTTCTTTCTCATCAAATATACTTCTTTTTCGATTAACAACGTCTATGCGAATCAAAATATTATGCAAGACCGAACCAAATAGGGCATAAATTCGATTGTTATGTTTTTTGTTCGAGGTTTCCGGTTTTTTCCTACTTTTGTCTTTTTAATACGAAACCCAAATGGAATTAGATACTCTTTTCGCAATTTCGCCGATTGACGGCCGCTACCGAAACAAAACGCTGCCCCTGTCGGAATATTATTCCGAATATGCTTTAATTCGGTACCGCATCAAGGTGGAAGTGGAATATTTTATCGCATTGTGCGAAATTCCCTTGCCGCAGTTGCAATCGTTCGATAAATCCAACTATAAAAATTTACGCGATATATACGGAAACTACGACAGAAATGCGGCTGAACGCATAAAAGCCATCGAGGAGGAAACCAATCACGATGTGAAGGCAGTAGAATATTACTTGAAAGAACAATTCGAACATATCGGTATCGGATCTTATCGGGAATTCATTCATTTCGGATTAACGTCACAGGATATCAACAACACGGCCATTCCACTTTCGAACAAAGAGGCCGTGGAACAAATATACATTCCGTATTACGATGATCTGATGTTGCGTTTACGCAATTTTTCCGCGGCGTGGGCCACCGTACCGATGTTGGCGCGTACGCACGGACAACCGGCTTCGCCGACACGTTTGGGTAAAGAAGTTGCGGTATTTATCGAAAGGCTCGAAACACAATTTAATCAGTTCCGATCTATTCCTTTTTCCGCCAAATTCGGCGGAGCAACGGGTAATTTCAACGCGCATCACGTGGCTTACCCGGACATCGATTGGAAAACGTTTGCCGATAATTTCGCGAGTTCGTTGGGTTTGAAACGCAGCCGGACAACAACGCAAATCGAACATTACGATAATTTTGCCGCTCAATGCGATGCTCTAAAGCGCATCAATAATATTCTGATCGATATGTGCCGCGATCTTTGGACGTACATTTCGCAAGAGTATTTCAAACAGAAAATCGAAAAGGCCGAAGTAGGTTCATCGGCCATGCCGCATAAAGTGAATCCCATCGATTTCGAAAATGCCGAAGGAAATTTGGGTGTGGCGAATTCGTTGTTCGAACATTTGGCATCCAAACTCCCCGTATCGCGGTTGCAACGCGATCTCACCGATTCAACCGTATTGCGCAACATCGGTGTTCCGATGGCGCATACCGTTATTGCGCTGCAATCGGTGCTTAAAGGTTTGGACAAGTTGATTGTTAACTATGTCGCGTTGGATGCCGACTTGACACGCAATTGGATGGTGGTGAGCGAAGGAATTCAAACCGTTTTGCGTCGCGAAGGCTATCCGAGACCTTATGAAGCGCTCAAAGAGCTGACCCGTACTTCGGACGAAAGTATCGACAAACACAAACTCAACGCTTTTATCGACACATTGAATGTATCGCCCGAAATAAAGGAAGAATTGAAACAAATTACGCCATTCAATTACACGGGAATTTGAACGGTTGCCGATTTTTGCCGTTCGTAAAACGGTGAATCGGATTTTTCGAAACACAAAACGATGAAGGTGTCGTTAAGAAAAATCATATCGATATTCGTATTGATTTCCGGTCAATTATCGATCGGTATTTGTCAAGTGAATTTCGACGATTATTTCGAATCCAAATCCTTACGTTTCGATTTTTATTTGGCCGGAAATGCGCAACATCAAGCCGTATATGTCGATTGTTTTCGCGAAGAACCGTATTGGGCGGGACCACGCATGCATTTAATCGATAATCCCGAATACGGCGAATATTACTGCAACGTATACGACGAAGCGTCGGGAAAATTTGTTTACGGCAAGGGATTTTGTTCGCTTTTTCAAGAATGGCAAACCACCGACGAGGCGAAAACAATCGAACGATCATACAGCCAAACGGTCATTATTCCTTATCCGAAACAAACCGTTCGTTTGGAAATATCGGTGCGAAGTTACAAAACGGGAAAATTCGAACCGTTGTTTCAAACCACGGTTGACCCGAAAAGCATTTTCATTCGCCGCGAAAAAAGTCCGTCTTATCCCGTAACCGAAATTCTCCGCAACGGCGAAATCGCCGAAAAAGTCGATTTGGTTTTTGTTGCCGAAGGATACACGGTATCCGAAATGGATAAGTTTCGAAAAGACGCTGCCCGTTTTACCGATTTTCTTTTCCGTATTGAGCCGTTTGCCGGCCGAAAAAAGGATTTCAACGTTTGGGCGGTGGAAAGCCCGTCGGAAGAATCGGGAACAGATATCCCGGGAGAAGGTATTTGGAAAAACACGGCGCTCAACGCCGGATTTTGGACCTTCGGAATCGACCGTTATTTAACGACATCCGATTTGTTTGCCGTTCGCGATCGCGTTCGGAATGTGCCCTGCGATGCGGTATATGTGATCGTCAATTCGAGTAAATACGGAGGAGGAGGCATTTATAATTATTACGGACTGGGCACGGCCGATCATGAATCGAGTTGCTCCGTTTTCGTGCACGAGTTCGGTCATTCGTTTGCCGGATTGGCCGACGAATATTATACTTCGGAAGTGACGTATAACGATTTTTATAATTTGAAAAACGAGCCATGGGAACCGAATATCACCACGTTGGTGAACTTTGACACCAAATGGAAGGATATGTTGCCTCCCGGAACACCTGTTCCGACACCCGATACGGAAAAAAACAAAAATAAAATCGGTGTATACGAAGGCGGCGGTTATGTTTCGAAAGGCGTTTATCGTCCGATGATTGATTGCCGAATGCACAGTAATCGATCGGATTTTTGTCCCGTATGCCGACGAGCCATTAACCGGATGATCGATTGGAGCATCGATAAATAAAAGTCGGTATCGGATAAATTACTACTTTTGCAAGATTCGTAACAGACCATCAATCGTCGTTTATGAAACCTTTTTTACGTTTGCTGAGTTTTGCCAAACCTTACGGAAGGTACTGGCCAAAATATGTTGTGTTCACCGTAATCGGAACAGTAGTGGGAACGGTCAATTTCGCATTGATTGCTCCCGTGTTGAAAGTTCTTTTCGAAGGCTCATCGGCCGTTATCACGAAAAAACCCGAATTAACGGAGGGTTTGATCAATTATTGTAAAGATCTGTACAATTACCATTTATCAAATTTCACATCACGTCACGGGGAAATAGGAGCGTTAATATTTGCCATTCTCATTCTGTTGTCGGCTTCGTTGATCGCCAACGTGTTTCGTTATTTGTCGCAACGGACGCTTACTTCGCTTCGTACCAATGTTGTTCGGAACATCCGTAAAGCGGTATATCATAAAATTTCCGGATTCAGTGTCGGATATTTTCACGACAAACGTAAAGGCGATATTTTGTCGAGCGTGTCGAGCGACGTATCGGAAGTACAAGCTTCCGTGGTTAATTCGTTTCAAGTGATTTTTCGCGAACCGTTGATGATCATTATCAACATCAGCGTTCTGTTTTATTTATCGTACCAGCTTACTTTTCTGACTATTGTTGCTTTGCCGATTGCCGCATTTCTCATTGGCCGTCTGATCAAGAAATTGCGCAGCCACGCCAAAGAAAGCCAGCAGATTATGGGTCAGATTATCAGCATTTTCGAAGAAACCATTTCGGGCATCAAAATCATTAAAGCTTTTAATGCCGAACAACAAATGACCGACAAGTTCGACGAAATGAACAACAAGCATCGGGCGGTGAACAAGCGAATCATGAATCAAATCGAAATGGCCTCGCCGTTGTCGGAATTTCTCGGTGTTTTGGTGGTGTGTTGCATTATTTTCTATGCCGGTATCTTGCTCATTAACGGTAAAATGGATTTATCATGGGATGAATTTGTGGTGTATCTCGCGTTGTATTATCAAGTACTTGCACCGGCCAAATCGTTGGCCAATTCGTACGGCAACATTCAACGCGGTATGGCCTCGAGTCAACGCATTTTCGATATACTGGATCAAGGGGGTGAAATCAAAGAAGCAGAAAATCCCCTGTCCATCACCGGATTCAAACAAAATATCGATTTTCGCGGAGTAACGTTCCGATACGGCGCCGAACCTGTTCTCCACGACATTAATCTGACCATCCCGAAAGGTAAAATGTTTGCATTGGTAGGACATTCGGGTGCGGGAAAGTCGACCATTGCCGATCTCATTCCGCGTTTCTACGATGTAACGATGGGCGAATTGTGTATTGACGATGTCAATGTTAAAGAGTACAAGTTGGATGATTTGATCGATTTGATGGGCATCGTCACGCAAGAACCGATATTATTCAACGACACGGTATTCGGCAACATTGCTTTCGGAATGACGGGTATAAGCGAAGAACAAGTCATTGCCGCCGCCAAAATTGCCAATGCCGACGAATTTATCGTTAATCTCGAGAACGGATATTACACCAACATCGGCGATCGCGGAATGCGGCTGTCGGGCGGGCAACGCCAACGTATTGCCATTGCGCGGGCCGTTCTGAAAAATCCGCCCATTCTCATTCTTGACGAAGCGACTTCGGCACTCGATACCGAATCGGAGCGTTTGGTACAGGATGCGCTCACCAAATTGATGGCCAACAGAACATCGGTTGTTATTGCACATCGTTTGTCGACCATTAAACATGCCGATTGTATTTGCGTTCTCGAAAACGGCCGTATCGTCGAGCGGGGAACACACGATGAATTGATTGCCATTGAGAACGGTATTTACAAGAATTTACATTCGTTGCAGGTCAAATAAATCGTTCCGGTTAACGGCTTATTTGAATCGAACAATCACTTGATACGATGATCATGAAAATATCGTTGTTCCTTCTTTTGTGTTTCTCTTATTGTTTCTCGGAAAATCTCCGCGCTCAAAACGATCCGAATGATATTACGGGTTTTTACTACTATTTTGAACCGAAAGAAAAGGAATATTCGCAAGTGGAAGTTTATCGGAGCGGCGACAAATACAAAGGAAAAGTCGTTTGGCTCAAAGAACCCTACCAAGCCAACGGCAACCCCAAAACCGATATCTTCAATAAAGATGAAAGCCAACGCAAACGCCCGATTATGGGAATTTGCATTTTCGAAGGGCTTACGTTCAATAAGGCAAAAAATCGTTGGGAAGGTAAAATTTACGATCCGGCCAACGGCGACAGCTTTAATTGCGTTGCTTGGTTCGATTCGAAAAACATATTGAAAATAAAAGGATTCGTGGGTGCAGAGTGGCTGGGGATTAACCGTGTCATCGTTTGGAATAAGGAATCGGAGATGCGAAAATAAGCCGCGTAAAATTCTGATACATTTGTGGTTGATACTACTTTTAACCTTTAACGATTCCCGCATTCAATAATGCTTTATCACACTCTTCAATGTCGGACGTTAAGCCCGATCGATTAATTATTATTCAAATCAATAAAAATTCATGACGGAAGTAATAAAAAGAGAAAATTTGGGTTGGGTTGATCTGTTGCGCATCATAGCGTGTTTTTCGGTTCTTCTTTCGCACAGCTGTGATCCTTTTGTCGCTCAATTTGATACCGATCGCGAAACG
>JAVBNP010000068.1:0-31962 GCA_031551455.1 Bacteroidales bacterium
TCCGTCCGACGGTCGCCGTATTTCGCCTTGCGTAGGCCCCGATGCCGAAGCCAGTCGTTCGAACTGCAATCCGTTGATAACGTCTTTGTATTGCCCGTAACCGTATTCGGGAAAGAAATCGGTTTTCTTCACCTCGAAACCCGTCGCCAAAACGATGGCTCCCGCGCGCACTTCGACGATTTCGTCCTCTTGATCGAACTTGATGGCGCCCGTGGGGCATACTTTTTCGCAAACCCTGCATTTTCCCGTGGTGAAATAACGGCAATTCGCCCTGTCAATCACCGGTTTGTTCGGAACGGCCTGAGGAAAGGGCACATAAATAGCCCGTCGATTGGCCAATCCTTGTTCAAACTCGCTCGGAATATTTTTGGTGGGACATTTCCCGGTGCAAACGCCGCAACCGGTACATGCTTTTTCGTCGACACTGCGTGCCTTGCGGCGAATTTTCACGTTGAAATTCCCGATGAATCCGTCCACGCTTTCTATTTCGGAATAGGTGTAGAGCGTGATGCCGGGATGTTGCGCGGCTTCCACCATGCGCGGCGTGAGGATGCATTGCGAACAGTCAAGCGTAGGGAAGGTTTCGGAGAGTTGCGACATGTGCCCGCCGATGGACGGATCGCGTTCCACCAGCACCACCCGATGCCCTGCGGCGGCAATATCGAGTGCGGCCTGAATGCCGGCCACGCCGCCGCCCACAACCACGGCCGTTTTGCTCACGGGCACGCGGATAGGTTCGAGCGGAAGGTTCCGCTTCACTTTCTCGACCAACGTACGCACCAAGTCGAGGGCTTTTCGCGTCGTTTGTTCCGATTTGTCGTGCACCCACGAACAATGCTCGCGGATGTTGGCCATTTCGCACAAGTAGGGATTCAATCCCGCTTCGGCGCAAGCCTTCCGAAAAGTAGGTTCATGCATTCGCGGCGAACAAGCCGACACAACAACGCCCGTGAGGCGGTGCTCGCGAATGGCGTCCTTAATTTTTGTTTGCCCCGGATCGGAACACATGTACTTGTAATCCGCAGCATACGCGACGCCCGGTATTTTTGCCGCTTCTTCGGCTACTTTCACGCAATCGACGGTTGCCGATATGTTTTCGCCGCAATGACAGATAAAAACTCCTATTCTCGCCATGTTACTTTCCTCCCGTATTGACGGTTTCGGACGACCGTGCGGCGCAACACTTTTTCGTGTCGACCGGTACGATATGACGTCTCACACCCGTTTGTTTATCGTTTAATCCCACGGCCATGCCGACGGCTTGGCTGAGGTAGAGCACCGAAATGTCGTATTGCTTGCCGAGATGCCGATTGACGACGTCGCGCCTCATGTCCAAATTGGCATGACACATGGGGCAGGCCACGATAATGGCTTCGGCTCCGCGTTCGACGGCTTCGACGATGATGCGTCCCGAAAGGCGCGCCACCACATCCGTACGGCTGACCGAAAGTCCCGCGCCGCAACATTCGGTTTTGAACGGCCAATCGACGGTTTCGGCACCGACGGCTCGCATCAGTTCGTCCATCGATTGCGGATCTTCCGGACGATCGAAATTCAGTACGTCGTGCGGCCGCACCAACAGACAACCGTAGTAACAGGCCGTTTTCGCGGTGAACGCACGCGTGATTTTTCCCGGCAATTCGGGTAATATATATGATTGGATGAATTGAATCAAGTTGATGATGCGAAGCGAATCGGCAACGGGTTTTCCCGTCATCTCTTCGATTTCGCGTTTCAGCGTCGCATCTTTCCGCAGCTCGTGCAACGTACGCGACAATCGGTTGTAACAGGCGGCGCAGGACACCAAAATGTCGGTCATTTCCGCTTCGGCGGCATTGGCCAATACCCTTGCCGGAAGCGCGAGCGACAGTTTCTTGTTCAGATTGTGGGCCGCCGTGGCGCCGCAACAATTCCAATCGGGCACTTCGTTCAAGCGGATACCGAACGTCTCGGCCAACGACGCAACCGAGATGTTGTATTCGCCGGCGGTGCCGTTGAGCGAGCAACCGGGATAAAAACCGATGCTTTTTTGCATGTTGTTCATGGTTTTGTTTTCTTGAAAAGTTGCCGAACGGATTTCTTGTTTTCGACGTATTCGGGGAACAACGGGAGTTTTCCCTTTGCCAGCATCTTCGGCGCAAGCGTCATGTCTTGCAACCATTTTCCGCTTCGCACCTTGTAGTCGATCACCAATCCCGTTTCGTACGAACGTCCCGTGCGGCGCACCATATCCATAAACGCACGATGGAAATCGACGATGTGTTTGGCCGATTTATGTCGGTAATTCCCGCGAAGCGATTCTTGACGCAGATAGTCCATGATTGCGGGAATGTCGATTTGCATCGGACAGCGCGAAATGCAGGTTTCGCACGACAGGCAAAGCCAAACGGTTTCCGATTGCAGGAGTTCTTTGTCGGTATTCGCTTTCTCGTACTGCAACAGGCGCATGGCCGCGCTCGGTGTAATGTCCATCTCGGCTGCCGCAGGACATCCCGCCGAACATTTGCCGCATTGGTAACATCGGCCGACGTCGGCGCCCGTCTCTTCGAGAACCTTCGCGGCAAGCGATGATTGGTGTGTGTGGTGTGACATAACGGAAAAAGGATTATTTGCTTTTTGCGATTGTTCTTTCAGGAACGCTTCTTTCGTGGTCGTGCCCGAATACTTTATCGAAGAGCTTTTTGATACTTGAGAATATCATGTATATGAAGGAGATCATAATTTGATTTTTATAAAATTTGCCATATAAGTACCGCCGTTCCCGCAAGGGCGCAATAAACGGCGAAGTACACGAGTTTTCCGGTTTTCACCAGATGAATCATCCACGAACAGGCGATGTAACCCGAAACAAAGGCGGCGATAAATCCCGTCAACAGTGCCGAAGAGGATATACCGGCCGTCGCCGCGGCGAAATCGCCTTTGATTAAATCGAGCAGGAACCCGCCCATGATGGGCGCCAACACCATCAGAAAAGAGAATTTGGTAACCGCTTCTTTCTTGTTGCCCAACAGAATGCCGGTCGAAATGGTCGTTCCCGAACGCGACAGCCCCGGCAGCACGGCCAACGCTTGCGCGATGCCGATAATGAAAGCATCACGGAAAGTGATGTTCTCTTTTTGCCGAGGTTTGGCGTAATATGCGAAAGCTAAGAACGCTGCGGTGAGCAGAAGCATAAACCCCGTAATCACCAATCCGTCCGCGAAAATATTTTCGACGGTGTCCTTGAAGAAAATACCGACAATCCCGACAGGAACAGCCGACAGCGCCAGTTTGGCGATAAATTGCATTTCGGTATTCCGGCGAAACTTGAAAAATCCCTGTAACAAGCTCCAAATTTCCTTGCGCAACACCACGATGGTGCTTAAAACGGTTGCCGCATGCACCATGAGCGCGAATGCAAGATTATCGGAGGCGTCAATGCCCAGCAATGCCGAGCCTATTTGCAGATGCCCGTCGCTGCTAACCGGTAAAAATTCGGTTAATCCTTGTATGATGCCCAGCACAAGTGCTTCTATACTGTTCATGGTGTGGTTACGGGGGGAGCGACCTATTAGGTCTTTGAGACCTGACAGGTCTTATTTCAAGCAATCCTATTACAATGTCGGTGACTTAACGCTTTTGTTTTATTTTCACCCCTAAATGGCTTCGCCGAGCTTGCCCTTGCAGGGCTGCGGTTCCCCTAAAGGGGACTTTCGCAAAGCGCGGTATACCGAAACTCCCCTTTAGGGGTCGGGGGTATGACATGTTGATAGAATCCTTAATTAAAGGACATTGAATCCTATCGGGTTTTAAAAACCCAATAGGATGGATGCTATTTCGGTTTTTTGGTAAAGAGTACCATTTTTACATTCAGCTTATTACCAATGTCGACCAAATCGACCACGCGTTGAAGTTCGATCGTTTTGTCGGCTTGCAAGGTCACACTCAATTCTTTGCCCTTGTTTTCGGTCAACAGGCGGCTTAGTTCGGTTTCGATCCCGTCGAAAGATACTTCCTTATCATTGATATAATATCGGAGGTCCTTGGTAATCGCCAATTGAATGCTTTTTTTCTCGACGGATTTTTCCGCATGTTTTGCGTTGGGCAGAAGCACGCGGATAGACGTCGGCGTAACGAAGGTCGATATGATGAGAAAGAACAACAGCAGAAAAAACATGATGTCGTTCAGCGATGCCGTGAACACCTCCGCACCTCTTCTCCGTGGACGTTCTATTTTCATTTTCCTTCGGATTTTATTGTTTTTCGGACTTGTATTGACGAATCACGCGCATCACATCGTTGGAATCTTTGTCCATTTGCGCGATCACCTTGTCAATCTTTCCGTTCAGCAGATAATAAGCCGAATAGGCTATGATTCCGACAAAAAGCCCGACCCCGGAGCAAATCATCTTTTGATACAAACCATCGGAAATAGTGCTGATGTCCAAATTGTTGGTTACCGAAATATTGTAGAAAATCTTGATGACTCCGAAAATGGTTCCCAAGAATCCGAGCATGGGAGCAACCGATGAAATGATACCGAGGTAGTTCATTTGGTTTTCGAGCGATGCGATTTGTTGGCGCGATTCCACTTGCATCGATTCCTGAATATTTTCCGCCGTGTCGTCGATTTCTTTCAATCCGGCAGCCGCTATTTTGGCCGAAGGGCTCGAACTTTCCATACAGAAGAAAAGGGCTTTGTCGATTTTCCCTTCGCGGATAAATTCCGAAGTATGCGCCAACCATCCGGAACCTTTTTTCCCGGCGCGGCTCACTTCCACCCAACGTTCGATCATCACGTAGATGGCGATCAACGACATCAGGAAAAGGGGCAGCAATATCCAACCGCCTTTGATAACGATACTGAAATAACTTTCTTCTTTGGCTACTTGTTCGGCCGCTGCTACGGCTTGTTCGGGCAAACCGGTTTGTTGTACGAGCGAGATGATGGTGTTAAAAAGCATAATGAGAATGATGATGTTGGATAAGTGTGGTTAAGCGTTCTTTTTTGTTCTTTTGAATTTGGTATTCACCCATTTGGGCACCACGAAAGCTCCGATGACGAGGTACGGGTAGTAACTGATCAAGCGCCAGATAAACGCCAAAGCGATGGCGATGGAGCCGATTGCGGCTGTATCGTTCACGGGAATAAATTCGCTCAAATAACGGGTGAAGATGAATTCGGAAAAACCGCTGCCGCCGGGCGTCGGGATAATCAATTGCATGATCCACATCACCAATTGGCGAGCAAAGATGAGAAAGTGTTCGCCCAATGAAGGGATAACGAAAAACGCCAACAGGATCATGTTGACCACGCAATAGCGCGATGTCCACGAGAAAAAGCTTGCACCGACCGCCTTCAGCCAAAACGTAAACGGTTTCCGAACCAATTCTTTGGAACAGGTAATGATTTCGGAACCGGCTACATTGATCGTTTGACGCCAGCGCCGCAAGAAAGGCAACCGAAAGACATGCAGCAACAACCATTTCAATCCGCGCGGATTGATAAATAATCCGTAGCTTACGATAAATGTAAACACGAATTTCAGCGTATATCCGATGACGGCAAACCAAAAGAACTCATTCAGAAAACTTCCGGAACCGCCTATCGTGAACAATGTCTTTACGTTGACCAACACCAGAATGATCGGCACGATCAAAACAAAATATATTTCGTCCAAAAAGGCGGTTGCCAAAACTACGGCGGAACTCCGTCCCAAACTGATTCCTTCTTTGTTCAAAAACAAAACGGCCACGCTTGTTCCGCCCACCGCCGACGGTGTCACCGCCGACGAGAACTCCCAAAGCATGATGACCCGAAAAGCTTGTTTCCACGTTAATTTATTGTCCGTCAATATCCGAATGCGCATCATGTAACCCAAATCGCGGCCCAGCATAAATACGATTGCCGCCAAAAGAAAAAACACGGTACGCCCGGTAAAGTTCATGTTATCAAATATTCGGGGATCGAATTCGCGCGCAAACATATATATGACAACGCCTAATCCTATGAGAACGGGCAAAATAACTTTCGAAGCTCGAATACTGCTAAACGGATTGGATGAATCGGACATTAAATAACGATAATAATTTGATCAAAAAATATTAACTTTGCCACTTTAAGGTGTACAAGTTTAGTTTTTGAAGATTTAATCCAAATTGATTTTAATTTGTTTTAATAAAAGGGAGACCGAAGAAGGGTGAATTACGACCATGAAATTTAAGAACCTCCTTCGGTTCTCTCCCAACCTAAAAAATTAAACCAAAATCTTTTTAAACACGTTCAAAAAAAGGGAGGCGAAAAAGGGTGAATTACGACCATGAAATTTAAGAACCTTCTTCGGCCCCTTCCCTTTTATGTTTTACAAACAGGTTTAATAAAAAAGGGAGGACTGAAAAAGGGCGAATTATAACCATTGAAACCTAAAAACCTCTTCCGGTTCCTCCCCTCTACCTAAAAAATTAATCGTTTGTTTTTGGTCTGTTCAAAAAAGGGAGGTCAAAAAGGGCGAATTATAACCATTGAAAAACCAAGAACCTTTTCGGCCCTCCCTCTACCTAAACTTTAAATCAAAAGCGTTCTAACTGCATTTCAAGAAAAAGGGAGGCCAAAAAGGGCGAATTATAACCATTGAAAAGTAAGAACCTCTTCGGCTCTCCCCTACCTAAAAGAATTAAAACCAAATCTTTATGTTGTTACACCGGATACGACCCGTGTCCTTACCGGTTCTCCGGTACAACATTTCTTATTGATAACTTGGATTGGATTATTTCGGATCGACTTTGTCAACAACCCGATAATCTTGATTTCCAAAGAAGTTCCCGAAATTTATTATAACCAATTGTTTACTCTGACAATATCAACGGTTCTACATCCGATCGGCAGAATAACACAACAGGCCTAAACAAAGTACTTTACCAAATCATTAACCCATGTTACTGGTCAATGGAGAAAATTATACACCAGTATAACATCTCCCTTACGGATCAATCTGTTGCGAGAAATTCGAATTTTGGAAAATAAAAGAAAGAAGTAGTCTAAACTCTGATTTTACGCAGGACGACAATGAAACTTTCCGTTGCCGGGCGATCATAATCTGCGTATAAAAACTCGGACAAGGTCGAGTCGGAAAAACATTTGAAGGATAGAGGCGAATGCCTCAATATAGTATTAAATCGCGGATGTCTGTTTTGTTCGTGAAATCCCGTCACGGTAGTTCGTACACGTTCGTCCCAATATACAAACTGAGATGCCGAATTATCTTGATGGAGACTCGTATCGTTTTCGTCGTTGACGTTTTCCGTTTGCTCAAGTACCGATGCAACGCATTCATTTGTCGCTTTCACGGTATTATTTCCCGCAAAAAACGCTGCGGTAAAAACAACAATAAAAATGCAAACTATACGCAACATCCGTAAAATCAAGCTAAAAATGAACGAGCCGTTATTTGTTTTTTAAATAACGCTCACAAAATATATGCCACAAAAGTACATTAATATGGGATATAATCACATTAAATTCACGAAAAATCGATTAGGCAAATAAAATATTGGAAATAGATAACTCTTTTTAGTTAACATTTTCATTATTAATCACATATATTTACTTGCTCAAATTCAATCGTATAACAGTTATCTCAATTTGACAATAAAAGTCTTCAAGACTTTTATTGTAGTTACTCCCTTTTTATTATCGAAAACTTAAGTTATAAATTAAGTCATTATTTATTTAAATAAACTTGAACAAGTGTGAACATGTTTCAATTTTTGTTTGTTCTTCCGGAACAGGTTATCGCAAAAAAATGTATTTTTGAGTCTGTTTCATTCAAAACACATGTACCATGAAAAAGATTTTAGTCCCGATCGATTTCTCGGGAAATACCGATAATACCATCAACATGGCATGTAATTTTGCCGATCGTCACCAATGCGGAATCATTCTGTTGCACTCTTACTTCGATATGGCGCTTTTACAATCCATCAATACTGTTTCTCCCGACGATTTCATGCCCGTTATGGAACCGGACATCGTTTTTCTAAAAGAATCGTGCGAAGAAGAAATGAAAACATTGGCAAACAAAGTTATCGCGGCACATCCCGAACTTTCTTTCGAAACCATGGTTACCGGCTTGGATTTGAAAGAAACCGTCGATGATATTTGTACTCAAAATGACGTCTTGATGATCGTTATCGGAGCCTCCGGAACCGGGAAGAAAGATCATTTTTCGGGAAGCACGGCATCATCGTTATTTGATTGTGCTCCCGTTCCCGTTCTTGCCATTCCCGAAACCTGCGCATATCCGGGAAACGATTATCGAAATATATTGTATGCCACCGGATTTGCCGAAGCTGCACAATCCGAAGTACGATTTATTTTGGATTATTTTATCGGAAAAACAAACCGGTTAAATTGTTGTCGATTACGCTTTCCCGATAATGACAGTCTGTTGGACGAAGCGCAAATGGATATTCTCGCCAAACCCTTTGATAAAGAAATAAAAGCCGGAAAGGTATCTTTTGATATCATTGACTCGGATGATGCGGAAAAAACCTTAAGCGATTTGGTTGAAGGGCAAGATATCGGATTGATTTCTTTTCATGATTACAACAGAAGCTTTTTTTATCGATTTTTTCGGAAAACCGTCGTTAAAAAAGATATTTATCGATTCAACGTTCCTTTATTGGTTTTTAGGAAATTCGGTTAACCTTGAAAAAATCGACAATCCGAAAGTTATTTTCTCGGTTGATTTTTTTGAATTCATTCCCCCTCTCTTTTCATTGAAAATTCATTTTCCGGCATAATTATTGCCATTTATAAATGAATGAATATTCATTTATTTTAAAATATCATTTACTATGGCACGTATAACAGACCCCGGCAGGTTGGAAAAGATCAAGCAAGCGACCGTTTCGATGATTGTCGAAAAGGGTTACGGCGGAGCATCCATATCGGCCATCGCTGCCCGAGCAGGTGTTGCCGACGGTTACCTGTATCGTCACTACCGAAGCAAAAACGAGTTGGTGAAGGATTTGTTCAACGAAAGTTTAACGATGTTTTTCAATTATCTTCAAGAAGAATTGGAAAATTATACTTCATTCCCCGATTTTGTCACCCGCTATCATCTTGGTTTAAGGGAAATCATCAATACAAATCCCGACAATGCCAAGTTTTTTATCCAACTGATCAATGACTTTACGTTCGAGATTGACGAGGATAAAAAACAACTTGTGGTCGATCTCTGCCGCCGCATTCTTGAACGCGGACGACACGACGACGAAATACCTGCAACCTGTTCGCTTCTCGACATCTATACCATTGTGGTTATCATTCCGTTGCAAACGTTCAGCCTCTATCTGAAAGGTTTTTTCGGGACTTTCGAATTAAACGAGAAAAGCGCAACCATGGTGACACATACTTGTTTAAAACTTATCAAGAAATAAAACATCCGCAAGTAATATTGATATGAAAAAATATGTCATTCTTACCGGTCTTTTTTGCGCATCGAACCTCGCGGCGCAAACACGGCTGACGCTCGAACAATGTCGCAACATGGCGCTCGAACACAATAAATCTGTCGCCGTTGCCCGGGAAGAAATCGATGCGGCGGCCGCCAAAAAGAAAGCCGCGCGAACAGGCTATCTCCCGAAAGCCGATGCTTCGGCGGCATATCTGTACAGCAGCAAGGATATTTCGCTGTTGTCGGAAGATAAGTTCTCACCCGTAGGTTCGGTGATGTCTGACGGCAGTTTCGGGTTCACGCCCGACCAGATCAACAACCAATGGACGATGACGCCCGACGGGCAAGCTGTTCCGCTGGATGCGAACGGACAACCGTTCAATCCGAAAACGAATCCCGAAAAAATCGAATGGAAAGGTTACGCTTATCTGCCGAAAGAAGAATTTACCGTGGACATGAAGAACACATTTATCGGGATGGTGGGTGTTACGCAGCCGTTGTACATGGGCGGGAAGATACGCGCATACAACCAAATGGCGGGGTTTGCCGAATCGATTGCCAAATCGCAACTGACGGCCGAAGAAGCCGAAACGCTTTACGGCGTGGAGGAAAGCTATTGGCAAGTGGTGTCGTTGACGCACAAAGTGAAGATTGCCGAAGAATACAAAACGCTGATGACCAAGATGGATGCTAATCTGCAAGCATTGTCGGAAGAGGGAATGGCGACACGCAACGATGTGTTGAAGGTAAAAGTTCGCCTGAACGAAGTAAATATGTCGCTCACCAAAGCGAATAACGGCTTGCGTCTTTCGAAAATGGCTTTGTGCCGTGTTATCGGGATGTCGTTAGACAGCAACATCGAGTTGGAGGAAACATTCGAGTCGGATCAATCGGCCGTAACTGCTGACGATTCGGATGTTTGGCAGAATCGTCCCGAATTGCAAAGTCTCGATTATCTGACCAAAATCGCCGACTCGAAAGTAAAAATCGCGCAATCGGGATATTTGCCTACGCTCGGACTCACAGCGGGGTATCTGATCACAAATCCGAATCCGTACAACGGTTTCACGCACGATTTTTCGGGTAATTTCACCATGGCGGTGGCTTTACAGGTTCCGATCTTTCATTGGGGAGAAAAACGTCAAAACGTGAACGTGGCCCGCAGCGAACGTAATATCGCCGAACTGAAACGCGAGGAAGCCGCCGAAAAAATTGAATTACAATATACGCAAGCGCGTCTGCGAATAGATGAAGCCGACGAACGCTCGGCAAGCGCGCAAAAGAACCTCGAACAGGCCGAGGAAAACCTTCGCTATGCCAACATGGGTTTCGAAGAAGGCATGGTGCAAACGGCTGGTGTGCTCGAAGCGCAAGCGGCATGGGTTGCGGCTTATTCCGAAGCAACCGACGCCCGCATCGACTCGAAAATGAGCCGCGTATATTTGAGTAAGGTTAGCGGAACTTTGAGATAAAAAGAAGACCGTAAGACATGTAAGATTAAATCCGCATAAATCATTTTAATCAGTTTCATCCGCGTTCTATTTCGCGTTCTATCATCGAAAATCAAAAAAATAAAATCAACCATGAAAAAAAAGTACAACCTTTTAGCAGGATTCATAGGTCTTATCGTGTTAGTTGTCGGTCTGTGCGTCGCCGGGTGGATAGTCTTGCGCCCCGGACCGTTGGTGTTGCAGGGCGAAGCCGAAGCCACCGAAGTTCGTGTTTCGGGCAAAGTTCCCGGGCGTATCATCCGATTTTATGTCGGTGAAGGCATGCCGATAACCAAAGGCGACACATTGGCGCTGATTGACAGTCCCGAACTGTCGGCTAAACTGGAGCAAGCGCAAGCAGCCGTTGCCGCCGCCGAAGCGCAAAATCGCAAAGCCCTTGTCGGAACGCGCAGCGAACAAATTGCCGCCGCTTACGAGATGTGGCAAAAAGCCGAAGTGGGCCTCGACATCGCTCAAAAATCTTTCAATCGCGTACAAAATCTGTATGCCAAGGAAGTAGTCACCGCGCAACAACGCGACGAAGCCGAAGCGCAATACAAAGCGGCGGTAGCCACCGCAAAAGCCGCAAAAGCGCAATACGACATGGCGATGAACGGCGCACAAGCAGAGGATAAGCAGGCTGCGCTGGCGATGGTGCATCGTGCGAAAGGCGCCGTGGACGAAGTGGAGTCGTACATGCGCGAAACTTGCCTCACCGCACCGATGTCGGGCGAAATAACCGAAATATATCCCAAAGCCGGTGAATTGGTGGGCACAGGATCGCCTGTGATGAGTATTGTCGATTTGGACGATGTTTGGGTGACATTCAATGTTCGCGAAGATTTGCTGCCGGGTATCGCTATCGGCAAAGAATTGAAAGTATCCGTTCCGGCATTGAGAAAGCAGGACATCACGCTAAAAGTAAATTATATCAAGGCTTTGGGAAGCTATGCCACATGGAAAGCCACTAAAGTGACGGGTGAATATGATGTGAAGACATTCGAAGTACGCGCCAAACCGGTAGATAAGATTGAAGGTTTGCGTCCCGGAATGTCGGTATTGTATCGTTTTACGGGTAACGGGAAGTAAAGGAAGATCGTAAGACTGTAAGACATGTAAGATCGTAAGACATGTAAGATAGCAAGAAAGAAAAAATCCGCGTAAATCCGTTCCATCCGCGTTCTATTATCATCCATCAAAAAATCGAAAACCGAAATGTCCGATTTAAACCGACAAACCCGATATAAGGCTTTCATCTCTTCTTTCGGGAAAAGGTTGGAGCACTCGTTCCCCGTTTTGGGTCGCGAATGCCGCCGAATATTGCAACGGCCCGTTTATTTGGTAATGACGCTGTTGTTGCCGATCGTGTGTTATGCGTTTTTCGCCTCGATGATGCGCGACGGCATGCCGATGCAGCTTCCCGTTGCGGTGGTCGATTTAGACAACAGCACATTATCGCGTTCGATCGTGCGCCGCATGGATGCATCGCCGCAAACAGAAATAACGGCGCATCTTCGGAGCTATCACGAGGCCAAAGACGCCATGCAACGGGGCGAAGTGTTCGGATTCATCATTTTTCCCAAGAACATGCAAGCCGACGCTATGGCAGGACGACAGCCCGAAGTCGCATTCTACGCCAACAACAGTTATCTCATCGGCGGCTCGTTGATCATGCGCGACCTTTCCACCGCTACCGCTCAAGCCTCGGCGTCGCTCAATATCGGCGTGCGTGCCGGACGAGGGCAATCGCCGACGGAAATTGCGGCCAACGTGCAACCGATCGCAACCGATTTCCATTCGCCCGGCAATCCTTGGGCAAACTATTCGATGTATCTTTCCACCATCCTGTCGCACGGGCTGTTGCAAATCCTCATTTTGCTCACCACCGTCTACGTGATCGGCATCGAGATCAAGCAAGGCACATTCGCGCAATGGTTGCAAGCGGCCGACGGCTCGATGTTGCGGGCATTGGTCGGAAAACTTTTTCCTTACACGCTGTTGTTTTCGCTGATGACCATTGCCGGAAATACGTTTTTTTTCAAATATTTGCATTTCACTTGTCAAGGCAGCCTTTTTGCGATATTACTTGCCGGGGTGTTGATGGTGGTTGCCTATCAAGCAGTGGGCGTGTTTATTCTCGGACTGATGGGCGATTTCAAGATCGCTTTGACCATTGCCGGGGTATTCGGGGTATTGGGTATTTCCTTTTCGGGATTGACCTTTCCCATCGAAATCATGGACGCGCCGTTGCAGGGATTTTCATGGATCTTTCCCATACGATATTATTTTTACGTGTATATGGATGTCGCTTTGCGCGGATTGTCGGCATTCCGAGCTTTACCTGCTTATTTGATGCTTGCGGCGTTCACGCTTTTCCCGCTTGTGACGGCTTGGAGACTCAAGAGAATTGCGGTTTGAAGATCGTAAGACCGTAAGACATGTAAGATTGCAAGAAAAAATCCGTGTAAATCCGTTCAATCGGTTTCATCCGCGTTCCAATAATCAAAAATCAAGAATGAAAAAGGCCATATTCGATTTATTTCTGATCTTCCGCGAAGAACTTCGCAGCATTTTCTCCGATTCCACGGTATTGGTGCTGTTCTTCGTCGGGACGCTCATCTATCCGTTGCTGTACAGTTGGATATACAACAACGAGAACATACACGACATGCCCATAGCGGTGGTCGATCTCGATCATAGTGCGCAAAGTCGCGAATATGTGCGAAAATTGGATGCTACGTCCGAAGTCGCCGTCGTTTATGGTTGCGCATCGATGACCGAAGCGCGTCAACTTATGGAAGAGCGAAAAACGCACGGTATTGTGGTTTTGTCTTCCGATTTCGGCGAAAACATTATGCGGGGACGACAAACCATAGCTTCGATTTATACCGACATGAGCAGCTTTTTGTATTACAGGGCATTGTTGATGGCAGGCAATTACGTGAGTCAAGGCATGGGCGGCGAGATACAGGTAAAACGATTGATGGCCGGGGGCACCGATTATACGCAAGCCGTGGCTGCCGCCAATCCTATTCCCTCGACTTTCACGCCGTTGTTCAACCCCGGCGGCGGATATGCCGGATTCTTGATTCCCGCAGTGTTGCTGTTGGTGGTACATCAAACGTTGTTGATGGGCATTTGCATTCTTGCCGCAATCAATCGCGAAAAGAACGGTTTTCGTCTGCTGGTACCCGGGAGCGAACGTTACCACGGCACGATTCGCATTGTCGGAGGTAAAGCATTGGCTTACTTCTCGATTTATTTTCTGTTGATATTCTACGTGTTGTTTCTCATACCGCGTTGGTTCGGGTTGCCGCACCTCGGTAATCCGCTTAGTGCATACCTTTTCTTGGTGCCGTTCCTGTTTGCCGTTATTTTCTTCGCTATGGCAATATCGGTCTTCTTCCGCGAACGCGAACTTCCCATGTTGTTATTGCTCTTTCTCTCCGTTCCGTTGTTGTTTCTAACGGGCGTGGCTTGGCCGTTAGAAAATATGCCCGCATTTTGGCGTTGGTTAGCCTATTTGATCCCTTCGACGCACGGCGTACAAGGTTTCGTGAAAATCAATTGCATGGGAGCGACCTTATCGCAGGTACGTGCCGAATATTTCGCGTTGGCAATACAGATCATCGTATATTCCACCGCGACGCTGTTGCTGTATCGGTATCAGATTATCCGCGCACAACGGGCAATGAAAAAAGAAAACAACCTTTCCGATTATAAAACCGAATTATCAATCGGCATTACGGATTAAGCCGACGTAGCAGATGTTCCGATATTCGTATAAAACTTCGGCGGCATGTATCTTGGATACATGCCGCCGAAGTTTTCGAAAAGAACCTTATCGCAATTAAAGAGAGGCTTCGAGAAAAACTCTGTGTTTTCGAAATGAATTCGCAATCGATTTCTTTTTGGCTTGCAATTTTTCCGCCCATTTATTAAAGCCGGAACGGGCATCAAATTCGGCAGAGTTCGCTGCAAGACCCGATATTAACCATATATCTTGCATCCGGACATAATAAAGACGATTTTCCATACTTGAAGATAACCACTCTTCCAAAAAAATGTACTCTTGCTCATCGGCATTGCCCGAAAGAACGGTTGTGATCACCTCGTCGATATCGATATGTTTTCCCTCTGAGGGGCTATGAAAATTCTTCATGTGTTTAAAATAAATAAAGATTGAAAAAAAAGATCAATCCCGATAAAGTCCCTGTAAAATCCGCATTCTGCAATCTTCATACATCATCTGTCATAAAACATATTACGACGCTATACTTGTCAATTGCAAAACAAATGCCACATATTATTAATTTCTGTTAAATTCGCCGGAGATATTTTTATTATTAACATTTATCCTATTCCCGGGACATTAACAACACTCGTAATATAAAAATGTTTCGATGATCATATTTGATACAAATATTTCCAAAGCAAGTTTTCAATTTTAATTTTCGCCGAGAAATATTTTTCGAAAGCCGACCGATTACGCGAAAGCTCTTTTGATGAAAGTGAAATTGCCGTTTTCATGACTCCGTTTTTTACGGTTATTAATTGAATGATTTATCTTACAATCAACAACAGACGTGCCAAAAAGAATAACCAATTGAATTTAAGCTGATTTTCAAAACTCCCGGTATCAAAAATCGTTCGGTTTTGATACACTTAGTGTCCGTTTTCGATCATTTGAACCGGCTTTTTTGGTCAATTTATTTCAATCTGAATGTCTAAATATCCATCTACCTATAAGACGATCGAAGACAAAAAATGTAACACCATTTTTCGAAAATTTTGATGAAAGTCGTGCCGGAATAAAAAATCAACGAATCATATTATCATTTCGAATGTCACTTGTCTTTAGGATAGCGTAAAACGATAAATATTGAATAAAACCGGAAACACGTATTGCATGACACCTTAATATACGTTCGATTTTTATCGCAAAAATGTTTCCCGAAAGCAAATTTCACCGTAAAACAAAAAAGCCGGCAAATGCCGGCTTTTTATAAGGTGATTCTATCGGAAAATCAAATTACTTTCATGTCAACCAACACTTGGTTCATATTGCGGACGGCATCGACGCTCTTATTGAATAAAGCTTGTTCCTCGCCGTTCAATTTATAATCGACAATCTTTTCCCATCCGTTTTTACCCACAACCACGGGAACGCCGATACAAATATCTTTTTGTCCGTATTCGCCGTTCAACGCCACACAGCAGGGAAGCACTTTTTTCTGATCGCGGATGATCGCTTCCG
Organism: Bacteroidales bacterium; assembly: GCA_031551455.1. Lineage (GTDB taxonomy): Bacteria > Bacteroidota > Bacteroidia > Bacteroidales > UBA4181 > JAIRLS01. Next base: position 16,185 of record JAVBNP010000068.1, read on the forward strand.
TCAAATAAGCGCCGGCAGCGCCGGGAGCATACCAAGCAGACGTTCCGAGGAATTTGGTCAATGTGGCTCCGCCCACCATCGTGTCGGCAACAACTTTATCCAATTCTTCGGCGCCGAGCAATTGCGAAACGGGAATACCTTTATATGTGGCAAAGCGTTTAAGCGGAATCATGGTGGTGTCGCCGTGTCCGCCGATAACCGTACCGTCAACGTCGGTTGCGGGGCATCCCAACGCTTGACTGAGGTAGCATTTAAAACGCGAGCTGTCGAGAAGACCGCCCATACCGATTAGTTGATTTTTCGGTAATCCGCTCGATTTCAATGCCAAGGAAGTCATTGTATCCATCGGGTTACTGATGACGATAATCACGGCTTTCGGAGAATGCTTGAGAATGCTTTGCATCACATCTTTCACGATACCGGCATTCACGCCGATCAAATCTTCGCGCGACATACCCGGTTTACGCGGCACGCCCGAAGTAATCACCACAACGTCCGATCCGGCTGTTGCACCGTAATCGTTCGTAACTCCTTTGATACGGGTGTCAAATTCCTGCAATGTCGATGTTTGCATCATATCCAAAGCCTTACCTTCGGAAACGCCTTCTTTGATATCCAACAATATCAACTCGCTTGCCAACTCTTTTTGTGCAATGACATTTGCACACGTTGCGCCTACATTACCGGCGCCTACTACGGTTATCTTACTCATGGATAATAAAATTTCTGTTTAAATTTATTAATAAAATTACGTGTTTTTCATCAAAAAGGATACCAAAAAACATTAAAAAAATATAACATTTATCGATAACTAAACCGCTATTTCACCTTTAATGTGCGGATGCGGATCATATCCTTCAACCGTAAAATCCTCAAATTCAAAATCAAAAATAGATCGGACTTTCGAATTGAGTTTTAATCGGGGCAACGGGCGGGGTTCGCGCGTAAGTTGCAGTTTCACTTGATCGAGATGGTTCAAATAGATGTGCGCATCGCCCAACGTATGTACGAACTCGCCGGGACGTAATCCGGTTACCTGCGCCATCATTTCGGTCAGCAGGGCATAGGATGCGATATTAAACGGAATGCCGAGAAAAATATCGCAACTGCGCTGATACAGTTGACACGAAAGTTTACCGTCGGCCACGTAAAATTGAAACAACACGTGGCAAGGCGGCAAAGCCATTTTATCGATATCGCCCACGTTCCATGCGCATACGATGTGACGCCGCGAATCGGGATTTTTCGTGATCGAATCAACCACTTGAGTGATTTGGTCGATGTGGCGACCGTCCGCGGCGGGCCACGAGCGCCACTGATAACCGTATACGGGCCCCAATTCGCCATGCTCGTCGGCCCACTCGTCCCAAATGGTTACCTTATTGTTTCGAAGATATTCAATATTGGTTGATCCCTTCAAGAACCACAACAATTCGTGGATAATGGAACGGGTATGCAGTTTTTTGGTGGTAAGCAACGGAAACCCGGCCGACAGGTCAAACCGCATTTGATAGCCGAATACGCTGACGGTGCCCGTTCCGGTTCGATCGGATTTCTCGACACCGTTATTTAAAACATGCGACATTAAATCAAGATATGCTTGCATGGATAAAATTCAAAGATTCAACATTCGAAATTCAAGAATCGTTACGGTTATTTTACGCAAATATCGCCTTTAAAACATTTCCGAAAAAATAAAACATGAGCATGTATACGGGTGCGGCAATAACGAACGACAATATCGCAAAAACAGAACGGTTTTGACCTTGCGCTTGAGTCAAATAAGGAATACCTCGCCAATACAAATAACAAGAATATAACGCCAATACTATCAGTTCTCTGAAAAACGGAAACAACTCCACCGTCATGATCACTAAATATGCGGCTCCGGAGGAGTATGCCATCAGCGCGAACACTTTATCGTGATCTTTTACGTCGGTTTGACGCGCCGTAATTTCCGTAACGAGAAACGACGAAAAATACAATCCGGAAGTAAGCGAACAAAACAAAGCGATGATTTTGCCGATCACATAATCGAAAGAGTATTTTTCACGGGAAGTAACCAACCAAGTACCGATAATCACGGCCACAGTGATCATACATAGCAACGGAAGGACAAATTGAACGAAAATCGTCTTTCGATTTTTGCTTTCCGTCGCAATTACCGACCATTCTTCGCCCGGACGAAGCAATAAGTTACGAATGCGCAACAAAATATCGATAAATTTCATTTTCGAACGTCTATATCGTCATGATACCGCACATGTTTGTCGAATTTCGGAATCGGCAATACGACCATACGGCAGTCACTTTTTCTTCGATGGATAAATTCGCCGCAAAGGTAGAAAAAAGACCGATGGAAATCCGGGAAATTTTTATGCAAACATCCCGATATTTGCCCAATGATTCTCGATGCCCGCAAAATCCGAAATCATGTCGACGGCAAAATATCGTTATTACCAATAAGGTGTCGCCGCTACGCGGCTCGAGATCGGTACGTTTGGTTTTCGGGGGTTATCACCTCCGTTTACAAATGGTACTGTCACTACGTGACTTTTCGTCGTCTTTTTGTTGACAAACCGACCATGTTACGTCAAAGTCACGTAGTGACGACATCCTTGTAGCTCGGGATGTTAATCCCGGGTAATAAATGCGCCGGCTGATTCCGAGCCGCGTAGCGGCGACACCTTAATTAACAATACCGTCGCGATATCGGTTCCTTCGGAACAAATCAAGTATATATCGGGATATGCGTTAATTCTTATTCCGCAAATGAGTTGAAATCGTTTGTCGACCGGTTTCGAAATCGCCCGATTTATTCGACATTTGAATAAAATACTTAATTTTGGGGCATTGTATCAAAACAACTTTGATTTGTCCCGAAGTAATCAATAACGATCAATTCGGTATTGCCTTTACGATCGGGACTTGAATAGGTAGAAACACTCATCAAAATTTAAAAGATTAATCATCACGGTATGAGAACAAAATCGATTGCATTGGGATGCTGTATCCTCCTTTTAAACATCGCTTCGTTATTTGCCCAAACGTTGTATTATCAAGCAGAAGGCGATGCCATCGTTTCGTATAACTCGGACCGATTGAATAATCGTCCGCTTTATTGCAACAACACGTCGATGTTTATACTGGCGGGAGACAAACCGCTTGCAAAATTGGTTCATACTCCTTACATGATGGGTACATGGTTCGTTGGAACGGAACGAAACGGCGTTGCCAAATGGTTGTACCAATTCGAATCGATCAAATCGATCTACACGGCGGGAAAAATGGAATGGGAAATGTCGGATATCGCCTTTCCCGGATTGAAGGTAAAACTTTCGGTGGTTCCCGGAACCTTATCGCAAGGAATGACCGCCATGCTTGCTTTTGTGGGGGCAAAATCGTCCGATCGGGTAATTTGGGCCTACGGAGGTGCACGGAAAGAACGAGGAATTCTCAATTGGACGTATGATGTGTTCGGAAACGAAAAATTGTTGGAACAAATATTCGACCCCGATTTTTGCACAGACAATACCATTCGCATCGACAACGATGCGTTTATTCTGCAATCGGGTGATCAACCGATTACGGAAGGTTTTTGCAGCGAAAAAACGACTTATCGGGTGGGCGACGCCGGTCGATGGGAAAATCCGAAACAATTGTCGGAACAACCCGCCGGTGAAAAACCGATGCTCGTGGGAACGTTTCCCGTTCCCGGGAAAAAACCGATTTATTTCGCATTTCATGCATTGACCGATTCGAAAACAAAAGGTGCAACTTCGTCGCCCGAAACCTGTTATCGCGAAGGTTTGAAGCGTACCGACGCGCTGAAAAACAGAGTTCGCATCAACACCCCCGACAAAGAATTAAACGCCGTGGCGTCATCGTCCCCGGCATGTATCGATGCTTTATGGTATCCGCCCGAATTTTCGCACGGCGCCATGCTTTGGAGCAGAGCTTTTCCCGGATGGCGAGGCATGTACGGTTCATCCGTTTACGGTTGGCACGATCGGATGAAAGAAGATGCCGCGTTTTATGCTCCGTATCAAGTTAAAGAATCAGACAAAACGGAGGCCAAAGCGGAACCTTCCCGATTGTACGTGGATCAAGCACTAACATCCCGTTTTTACGGAAAAGGATACTTGAATAAAAATCAGGATTTTTACAACATGCAAAGTTTGTTCTTCGACCAAATGATTACCGATTGGCGATACAGCGGAGACAAGAAAGCGGAAGAAGTCCTGTATCCGATGTTGGAATTGCATCTGGAATGGCTTCGCGATTGCTTTGACCCTGACGGAGACGGTTTGTACGAAAGTTACCGAAACGTATGGCCCACCGATTCGTATTGGTATGCCGGAGCGGGATCGGCCGAAGAAACATCGTTCGCCTACAAAGCCCATTTGGCGGCAATGGATATGTGTTTGCACCGCGGAGATACGGAACGTGCCGCATATCACGAAGCAAAGGCCGCATATATTTATCGGGCGTTTAACGAAAAATTATGGATTAAAGAAACCGGACATTCCGCCAAAATGATCGAACAAATCGGATTGCGTCGAAAACATGCAAATCCGTGGCTTTACTCCATATTTCTTCCCGTCGACGTCGGGTTGACGGATAAAGACCGGTCTGCGGAAGCATTGTATTATACGGAATGGGCATTGCAAAACGTTCCGATTCCCTCCGGCGGACGTCAGGTGTATGCCTCGAATTTCGTTCCGGGTATTTGGTCGGTACGGGAATTGTGGCCGGGCGATAATTATCATTTGGCATTGGCTTATTTTAAAGCCGGTTTCGAAAAAGACGGATGGGATATTTTCCGCGGTGCATTTAAGCCGTGCGCTTATTCATCGACATGTCCCGGCAATTTGGGCAGTCCCGCCGGAGGTTTGGACTTTGCCGATTGTACCAATATGTTTGCGCGAACGCTCGTCGAAGGGCTTTTCGGCTATGCGCCGGATTATCCGAACGGAAAAGTGACGTTCGAACCGTGTTTTCCGCAAGAATGGCCTTATGCTTCGGCACAATTACCCGATTTTTCGACGGATTACAAAAAGAGCGGATCGAAAATAGAATATATCGTTGAAGTGGCCCGTCCGGCCGACATAACGATTAAACTGCCGTTGAATGTCAAAGAAATTAAATCGGTGACATTGAACGGGAAGAAAATACAACCGAAATTGGAAGCCGCTTTCGGTAAAAGCGTGTTGGTGGCGGAACAACCGGCGACAAAACGTTTGGTGCTGACGATTCAGTTTTCGGAAGAACAACCTTACGACGAGTCGCTTTTTGCGGAAACAAACATCGGGACGCCGATGAAGCTTTCGTTTCCCGACGCGAAGATTGTTTCCGTATCCGATCCGCAAGAGATTTTGACGAACTTTTCACTGGTAGACGGAGTAATTCATACCGATGCGTCTTCCTTGACTCCGTATCATACGCTGATTGCTTCGGTGTCGAAAAACGGATTTTCACAAAAAAGAGCGATTCGTTTGAAAATCAATAATCCGGAAGCGGAAGAACGGAACAAAAACCGTTTCGTGAAACAAGTTCCGAAAAACGCATCATGGAAAACCATACCCGTGGATCATTTGATGAATGCCGACGTACGCGAAGTTTATCGGCAACAATATCTTTCGCCGCGCCCCAATACCGTTTCGCTTCGTCTCGGAAGCGACGGCTATTCCGCTTGGACATTTCCTTATTGGAAAAGTAACGCGCCGGTAATCATTTTCGATTCGCTGGAAAATGTACGGAAGAACGATCATTTGATCGAAACGCCTCAAGGCGTTCCTTTCCGGTGGAATCCTTCGGAAAAAAATATCATCTTTACTTCGTTGTGGGATAATTTCCCCTCCGACGTTTCCGTTCCGGTATACCAAAAGGGAGAAGCCGTTTGGTTCCTCGTATGCGGTACCACCAACGTGATGCAATGTCAAATTGCCAATGCCGTATTGAAGTTGAAATACACCGACGGCGCGGAAGAACGATTGGAGTTGATCCCTCCGGTGAACTATTGGAACTTGTCGCATATCTATGCAGACGCCACGGAACCGGGCCAAGCAACCCGAGCCTATTATTTGGCCGAGGTTGATCGTTTTTGTTTGCCGAAAGAATTGCCTCAAACGGTCGTTCTCGGAAACGAATGTCGGGCCATGGTATTGAATCATCGGCTGCGGGAAAACAAAACATTGGCTGCCGTTGAACTCGAAACTCTTTCAAACGAAGTGGTGGTCGGTTTAATGGGGTTATCGATCATGAATCCGGTTGAAAAATAACCGATCGATCCCAAATATTTGTCGGTTCATATAAACAAGACCTGTTAGGTGGGCCGGCAAAAATTCAAGAGTCATTTTTAGAAATATGCATCCCTTTTTTTAGAAAGGAACCGGAAAAGCGGTAAGGCCGGAGGCCTTTGAGCAATAGCCCGAAGTCCCAACGGGGCGAAAGCATAAGCTTGATCATCGTATGCTTTCGCCCCGTTGGGACTTTGCGGAGCGCGATCATTGCTTCGTAGGGCGTTGCCCTACGCTTATGCTTCAAGGCCTTCGGCCTTACGCGACTTCTAAAAAACAAAATCACTTCAAGATAAAACCGGGATGAAGATATTTTTTGACAATACTCAAATTTTGAACACTCCACCCGTTAGGTTTTTGAAACCTACCAGGTCTCGTTTTTATATGAAATTTATGCAGTTTTTCGGAAACCGTATGAATTCCGATATGCAAGCAAACCGTTCATATTTATTAAGCTCGTTAAAACCTGCCGGGTTTAGCTCCGCTGAGCTCGCAAGCTCGGTTTAAAAACCCGGCAGGTTTATCGCGTAAGCCCCTAAGCCAACGGCAGCATAATCGTAAATTCGGTAAATCTGTTCTTTTGACCGCGAACAATAATACTCCCTCCCAATGCCGAAACAACTTCTCTCACGTAGCGTAATCCCACCTCGAATCCCGGCTCGTATCGGTTAACATTGTAAGGTCTGGTGAAAGCCTGCGTAATATCGGCTTCCGATAATCGACCGCCATCGTCGTGAATGATGATTTCGACTCGTTTTTCGTCTTTCAATGTCACGATTTCCACTTGAACATCTTTAACGGATGAGCATGACACGGAAATGCCGAGCAACGTATCGATCACATTGCAAAAATGCTTTTCGTCCGTTTTTATCACGATGTCTTCTTCGGGAATATTAATCGTCACCTTTTTGCGATGTTCAATGGTTTCATGTTTTACCTGCATTTCCCGAAAAATAAGTCGAAGCGAAACATCGGTTTTTTGTATGAGCAACGAGTTTTTTTCGTTTTTAATGATCTCTATGGCTTTAATACCGAAAAGAGTCAACCGAAACGAATGAAACTTACTGCGATCCAATTCTTTGGCCTCCTTTTCTAATTGCATTTCCCGAAGTTTCAGCATGAACCTGTCCGATTCTTCGGATGCTGCCGCCATGGCTCGGCTGATTTCCCGCATTCGATCATCCACATAGCCGATGGTTTCTTCGTGTACTCGTTGTTGCCGATAAACGGCCGCAAGCAACCAACCGAGGCAAACCAATGCCGCAACGATCAGCGCGGTTGAAATAATCATTTGCGACATCACCGGTTTGAGGATAGTTCCGGCCGAAGTTTTCGCATACGCCCGCACACCGATGGTTTTTAAGATATCCAACGTATCCGTGTTCGATACGACATAATTTCCCGGATATCCCGGAAGCGCGCTTCGAGAAACTACTTTGTTCTTTTTCAAATCCAAGTATTCAATGTAGGAACCCTCTATCGAAAGACCGGTTTCGCTCATGCATTGCCGAAACAAACTGTCCAAATCATTCAAGTTCGGCGGCATAAAAAAAGCTAACATGGATTGATGAGCCTTCGGCAAGTTGGTAGGATCATCTCTTTTAACTCGGAAATAAATAACAGTATCTGCCGTGGTTATCTTCCATGTTGCATATTTTGCAGTATCATTTCTGGGATGAATCAAAATTGATGCTTGATCACCCAAAGAAAATATGCGCATGTTTAACTCCTCGGAAGCTGCCTTCGCCAGCGCTTGATTTTGTGTTTGCCGGAAAATTATCGAAGAAGATCGATAGGCACTTGCCCACCAAATACCCGAACATACCAATACCGCGAGCAACAGTACCGCGCCTGCGCCCTTTATGTAGGTATTTTGTCTCATTTTTGTTTCAGAAATAAAAAACGGAAAAACGAAATCGAAAAAAACGACAAAATCATTTGTGTCAAATTGATATCATGTCGCGAAAGTAATCATAAATTATTTTGTTCAACATTCACCCGGTGAAAATATTGACGAAACCATAAAAAATATTGACAAACGCTTGCAAAAAGTATGATCACATCATTATCTTTGTCTGGTAATGACATACACATAAAACCATATATATGAAAAAGTTAAACATCTTGGCGGGAATCGTGTTTTTCGTTGCTTGTTCGGCAATAATGGCAATAAAGGTGAATCTAACATTCGACAATCACCAAGGCGAAGGATTGTTATTGACTAATACAGAAGTTTTGGCGCAAGGTGAAAGCGATGCAAACTCTTGTTTTGGATCAGGAGATATTACCTGCGGAAATAAATCATACCGGGTAAGGTTGAATTGATCGATACATTACGGGTGTATTTAATGAAGTAATGGGCGACGTTGCCAGAACGGATGTCAACAAGAAATAATTGATCACGTTCCGATTGTAAGTTTCATAAATAAAGTATGAGGCCGGCCCCTGTTCGTACGGATTTCCGCGCGGAATGGGGTTTTTGTATGGTTATAATACGGATTTAGCAGCATATTAAAATCTACCGGGGTTTGATATTGTTTTTATCCGATAAACAATGTAACCAAAATATACCTCATTTCGTATAACCTTCATATCAATAACATTCACCATTAATATACAAAACCATGGCTATTAAGTATGTATTATCCGAAAAAGGGAATCCGTTGAAACCTGCCGATCCGAAAAAATGGTACGCCAATGCCAAAAGTACGGGCGACATTACGCTTAAAGCGCTCGGCAAAGAAATAACGCAACGCAGTACCGTAAATCATGCCGACACGTTGGCGGTACTCGAAGCATTGACACAAGTCTTGACCGAACGTTTGGCCGAAGGTAAAATCGTACGTTTCGGCGACTTCGGTTCATTTCAAGTAAGCATCGGCAGCGAAGGCGCGATAAAAGCCGACAAATTCAACACCTCGATGATCAAGACCAAAAAAGTCACTTTTCGCCCGGGTGCAGACATAAAGGAAATGCTTAATAATTTGAAGTTCGAAAAAGGATCGTAACCGGTCGGGCGACAAATTCTATTTTCATATATACCCTAAAAGGGTTAACGGTTTTACCTAAAAGGGATAATCCTTTTCGAAGAAAGGGTTATCCCTTTTTAAGTATTTGCAGAAAGTTTATTGTTGATTCTGTTACTCGGCTTTATCATTCTCCGGCCGAACATCAATTTGTCGAAAGTCCGACCATCAGCCACAATGTGTAACAAATCATTGGCATCCGATACTCGCAGGTTTGCCAATTGCCGGGAAACAAATCGGGTATATCGTTTCGATCGCCGCCGATGCCGTTTATATAAAACCTAATTTGTTTTTACGTAAAACCTACCGGGTTTAGCTCCGGTGAGATCGCAAGCTCGGTTTAAAAACCCGGTAGGTTGTAGTCTTACTTCAATATGATTATTCCCGCTTCAGTATTTTCGAAAGATGATTCATCTCTTTTTCCGCATTTGAAGCCATCCCGTTGATTTCGTCCATAGCGGTCAACATAAAACGAACTCTTTCTTTTTTCTCCCGTTCCTGTCGAAACAGACTTCGCAGAAGCCAAAATAAACAACCAACCTCCGCAAGCGTCAATACGGCCAACCAAATCAATCGGGATTTAAACGGTTTCAGAATCGTAAAAACGGAAGCATACACATACGCCTTAACTCCGACGGTATTGAGGATATCCAAAATGAGGGTATCCGATTCCGTGTATCCGGATAATTTATGTTCGGGTGCATTATCGGCTATGACACAGTTTTTTCTCAAGTCGATATGTTCCACATATGTATTTCCCGCTTGAATCGATTTTTCGGACATACATTCTTTTAACAGACTGTCCGTCGCATTTACATCCAACAGAAGAAAAAAATTTAACATGGCTTGTTGTACCCTCGGTAAATTGTCGGGATCGTTCCTTTTGACCCGAAAAGAAATAATGGTATCTTTTGTTTCCAATCTACCCGTCGAAAATTTCGAAGTATCGTTATTTTTCGGATGAGACCAAAATTCCGCTTGATCGCCGAGAGATAATATACGTATTCTCAATTCCGTATCGCTTGCCTGTTTCAGACATTGATTCAACGTTTGGCGATAATCGGACAGGGACGAATCGTACAATCCCGTTAACCAAACGCTCTGCAGTATCAATGAATAACCCCAGGGCAGAGCCCCGAGGTATCAAGACCAAAGGTTTTTTTTGTTTCCGACCCAGAGGGTCGGGGTATTAAACCACTTATTATGAATAACCAATGTCCCTGCACTGGCAACTTTGATGTGTGTGTATCTCATGATAAAAGAAGTTGATAGGCGTGCTTATCGTTCGGGGCCGATCATTCGCCGGTCGAACATCAATTTGCCGAAAGTTCGGCCATCAACCACAACGTGTAACAAATCATGGGTGTCCAATACTCGCAGGTTTGCCAACTGCCAGGAAACAAATCGGGCATATCGTTTCGGTCACCGCCGATACCGTTTAATACCGCTCCGGGAATATGCGGCGTTGCGGGACGGAATTCCCCTTTATTGACGAATGCAAGAGGAATAATATCCGGATGACTGTATCCGACACCCATCATGGTGGAAACGCCGAAAGGATTCGCACCGAGTATCCAATCCAACTGCCGTTGAGCAATAACGGCTAATGCGGGATCGTTCAATATGCGGGAAGCTGCCGACAAACCAATGGCTTTCCCCGCGATGTTGGAATTGATTCCGACCCACCATTCTTGGTCGGGATTCATGTAATACCGATACCAATATTTTCCGATTTTGCGATCGCCTCCCTGTCGATCCGGATACACTCCGTACGGAACAAGCGCAAAAGCGTTTTTGTCGGATATAAATCGTACGTATTGGTAACAATACCGTTTCACGGCTTCGACATATTTCTCGTTTCCGGTGTGCTGCGGAAATGTTTCGATCAATTTGCACAACCCGATCAAGGTAAGATCTCCCACGTATATTTCTTGACAAAACCCGTCGCCTTTTTCCGAAGCCTTGAAAAATCCGGATAATGGTTCAGCTTGATTGGTAACCTGCAATAACAGCATTTTGTCGGCCATTGCAAACACAAAATCACGATATTTCGTATCGCCGGTTGCTTTGTAAAGTTCGATTCCGGCAATAACAGCACTTCCATATGCCGTAGCGGTGTATTCCTTAACGGTTTTTACGCACCAATCGAAACAATTGACGGAGGCATCAAGGCATTTTCGGGAATATGCGGGATCTTTTTTCATGAATCGCGACATTTCGGCTTCGACCGCAACAAACATATATTGCGTGACATTTTCCGCCGGTTTCGTTTGAATGATCCGATCGTCGTCCGTTCCGATCTCGGTATCCGTCCAGCGGTTACTGTCCGCATGTTTAAAAACATCGCCGCCCACGTGGCTCATTACATATCCTTCTGGTTCCTGCATGTTCAGAAAATAACGATTGCCCCACAATAACTCTTCCGTTACGCGATCGTTGTACCGATCGCCGATCGTTTCCGTCATCCGCAGCATACCGACCATGGCAAAGATCGTCGCGTCCACCCATTTGCGTACATCGCTTGCATCGTGCCATCCGCCCGATACGTCTTGATGTTTTTTGTTGTCCAATCGGACTCCGTCGTCGAGATGACAGGGCGACAAATATCCCGTGGTGCTGTTACCGCAGCGTTGTTTCGAGAAATACGACAAGATCAGTTGTTCGGGTTCGTCGTACACCTGCCTCGAAATACGAAAAGGAAACGAACGTCCTTTCCCGGAACGAATGAAATAAGTTCCCGGTTGTTTGACGGACGTAAAAACCCCCGTCATGTAATTTCCCAAATCATTCCCTGCCGGCGTCAATGTGCCTTTGAACACCGTTTCGCCGGACACGACGTTTAAAACCTCAAAGTCGCGTACCGAACTCTCTTTTACGACACAATACTTGGGCGCATCGGGGAGATATCCGGCTTGATTGATCATCACGGACATATCGAGGTTCTTCTCCGGCGCTTTTTCCGATTGGGAATAAACGTCGGGAAACAAGGCAATAAGCATCGAACAAACGATGACAATCCGGGTTAGGGGGTTAAATGCAAATTTTTTCATATCCTCATTTATTATGTATTGTCAATCAATATTCGGCCGAAAGTTCACACAATAAACCTATCGGATTTTTAAAACCCGATAGGTTTCAACCGATTTTACTTGGCGGAAAGTTCGGCCATCAACCATAACGTGTAACAAATCATGGGCGTCCAATATTCGCAGGTCTGCCAACTGCCCGGAAACAAATCGGGCATGTCGTTTCGATCTCCGCCGATTCCGTTGATCACCGCTCCGGGAATATACGGCGTTGCGGGACTGAATATTTTGGTGTTGACGTAGGTCATCGGAATGCCCGGATGACTGTATCCCACGCCCATCATGGAAGATACGCCGAAAGGATTCGTTCCGAGTATCCAATCCAATTGTCGTTGAGCGATCACTGCCAATGACGGATCGTTCAAAATGCGGGAAGCCATCAGTAACCCGACGGCTTTTCCCGCGATGTTAGCGTTAATGCCGACCCACCATTCCTGTTCGGGATGCATAAAATAGCGATAACAATACTTCCCGACATTACGATCTCCACCTTGCCGCTCCATATACACGCCGTACGGAACAAGTGCAAAGGCATTCCGTTCTGAAATAAATTGGAGGTACCGACAACTGTATAGTTTCACGGCTTCGACATATTTATGGTTATCCCGCTCGGGAAAAGCGGTAATTAATTTGCACAACCCGATCAACGGATTATCGCCTTGGAATATTTCTTGATAAAAATCGTCACCTTTTTCCGAGCTTCTGAAAAATCCCTGCAACGGTTCCTTTTTTTCGGAGGATACCTGCAGCAAAATCATCTTGTCGGCCATTTTATAAGCAAAGTCCCGATATGTCTGATTTTCCGTTGCCTTATACAGTTCGACCGACGCAACGATGGCGCTGCCGTATATGGCGGCCGTGTATTTGTCGACCGACTTTACGCACCAATTGAAACAGTTAACGGCCGCATCGAGACATCTTTTGGCATATGCGGGATCTTCTTTCATGAGTCGTGCCATTTCGGCTTCCGCCGCAATAAAAGCAAACTGTGTTGTGATTTCGGCGGGTTTTGTTTGAATAACCCGATCGTCGTCTGTTCCGACTTTATTGTCCGTCCATCGATTGTTATCCGCATGAACGAAGACATCGCCGCCCACGTGGCTCATCACATAACCGGCCGGTTCCTACATGTTCAAGAAATAACGATTACCCCATTTCAACTCTTCCGTCACCCGATCACCGTATCGGTCGCGACCGAGAGCCTCCGCCATTCGCAATATACCCGTCATGCCGAAAATAGTTGCGTCCACCCATTTACGCACATCGCTTGCATCGTGCCATCCACCCGAAACATCTTGATGTTGTTTGTTGTCCAAACGGATTCCGTCATCGACATGGCAAGGCGCCAAAAACCCCGTGGTACTGTTACCGCATCGTTGTTTCGAAAAATACGACAACGCCAATTGCATGGGTTCATCGTATACGTATTCCGAAATTCGAAACGGAAACGAACGAAGTTCCCCCGAACGAATGTAATAGGTGCCGGGTTGTTTGACGGAAGTGAAAGCGCCCGTCAAAAAATATCCAAAATCTTTTTCTTTATGCGGCTCCAACATGCCTTTATAAACCGTTTCACCCGTTTCGGCATTCAACAATTCAAATTCCCGAGCTTCGGCGCCTTCCAAAACGCAATACTTGGGCGCATCGGGAAGATATCCCGCTTGATTAATCATTACGGGAATTTCGGGATTTTTGTGCGAGAGATTGGTTCGTTGCGCCCGAACGTCGGGAAGCAGCATAACGGATATCAACCATGCAGCGACGACATATTTTGTCGGTTTGAATATCGAATATTTCATTTTATGTGTTGGTTTGAATGGTTCGCAAGCATGTTTCTCACTTGCATCGATTGCTTTTTGTCGTCGTAAAGATAATTATTTCCGGCATTGCACATCACCAAGTCCCAACGATATATGGATTATACCGTCCCTCCAGGACTCGGTAATCGCTCAGCGACGATTTTCCCTGTAAGACCTGTCAGGTTTTCAAAACCTAACAGGTCGGTCTTTTTTGTCACTGTAAAGCCGAGACGTTTATTGTTCCAAAGCCCGTAATAATTGCTTGCTTTCCGCATCATCGGGATGATATTTCAGTAATTCTTTTACCCGGCGTAACGATTCCGATTGGTTATTCCTTCTGAGATGGAACGAAATCAGCGCTTTTTGGAAATCGATGTTGTCCGGTTGCGCCAAAACGGCCCGTTGCAATGCTTTTTCGGCCTCGACATCACGTTGCAATTGATCCAATATCAAACCCAAATTATAAGAAACACGCGGGTTATGCGGCAACTTTTCCTGCGCGATGTACAAATATTTTACCGCTTCGTCGAAATGTTGCATTTCGGCTTCGAGCAATCCCAACGAATAGAACGAGTCCCATTGCTCGGGATTCAGCTCAATCACCCGTTTGAGCAACATCTCCGCTTTGTCGTTTTGTTGCAGGCCGTTGTACAGCGTCGCCAGATTCACCATGGCCGGAAAGAACCGATCGTCGATTTTGACGGCAGCGGTATATTGTTTCACGGCTTCGTCGATTTTCCCCAAATCGGAATACATGTTGCCGAGGTTGTATCGCGAACTCGGAAAATCGCCCAAATATTCTTGAACGGCCACATATTCGGCCAACGCTTTCTCGTAGGCTTTTTTATCGGACGACGAAATCCGATCGACGGGCACTCGCGTCAACGTTCGAGCGGCTTGAATACGCACGGCTTTGACGGGATCGTACAGCAACGGTGTCACAGACGATAAATAAGTTTCGATGCCGGAGCCCGAAAATACCGTCAAAGCCGTATGACGAATCAACGGATCGTGATGTTGCAAACTTACGTCGATCAGCGAGTCGCGTTTTGCGGAAGCATACGGCGCCAACAACTCGATGGCCGTGGCGCGAACCAATGTCGGCACCAAATCGTCTTCGATCAAGTTAATGAGTCCCTTATCGGCACCGGGATGCATTCGTTGCGCGGCATAAAAATCGGTTCCGAAATGCGGACGATAGCGTTTGCCATACCAATTTCGCACATGAGATTCGGCCCACTGAGGCGTTTCGTTTGCATGACAATACGTACACGCGTTGGGTGAACCTGTTGATATGGTTAAATCGGGGCGCGGATAACGATAACTGTGGTCGTGACGATAGTCATTGCCCATATAATATGTTCCCGGCATGTGACAATTGATGCATTCGGTACCGGAGCCGACTTCCCAACGCCGTCCGTTTTTCGATATTACCGCTTGTCCCGTTCCGCCGTATTTGTGATAGCCTTCCGCGATCGGATCCGATAGTGTCGTGATCACATGCTGGCATTCGTACGTCCGTACATTGTTCCCGCCATGGTTGTTGATCTTTCGTCCGATGCGAAACA
>JAVBNP010000150.1:0-29727 GCA_031551455.1 Bacteroidales bacterium
TTTACGCCCCGGAGGGGCAACTTAAGTTGCCCCTCCGGGGCGTAAACCTTATCGTTGAACGGGGCACCCGAGGCGTTGCCGTCGGGCTGAAATAATTTGCACCTTCGGCGCGTAACGTTAGTTTAAACAATTTGTCGGATATCTAAAATCAATTTGCGGTATTTTCCGAAGAAGTCTAATGAAAGGAATTTAAATTCCCCATATGCCGTGTTGGAAAAAACGAAGAAGTTCGATGATCAATGCAATCCCCATGTGGATGATCACTCCGCCCCAAATATGACGGGTTTGAAAAGCGAGCGCTCCCAAAAAATAACCGCCGAATGCGGCCGAAACAGTTTCCAAGATCGGCTTGCCGAAATGCAGTCCCACATACACCATCACCATCGGTAATACCGCTGATCGTTCTAATACGGATGCCATGCCGATGACCAATGCGCCGCGAAAAATCAGTTCCACCATCAAAAAATCGCCCATGTACACCGTTTCGAAAACAACGGTGTTCAACCAAGCGGGACGTCCGAATACGTTTTCGTAAACCCAAGGTTTGTACATCGGGTAGTAGGAAAGAAAATCGGGCGTAAAAGAAACGATGATCAACACAGGCAAAATGACCACATACAACCAAAGGTATGCTTTTATGTGGTGATTGCCCCGACACAGGCCGTACAAACCTTTGACGTCTTTATCGACCATTATGCGAAGCAGAACCAATACGGGAAGCACAAACATGACATTACGCATCCGCCACAGCAGTCTTAAGAGATACGATTGTTCGCTTGGCGGTAAATTCGATAAATTCAATACTTCTTTCCACGAAAACGCATCGGCAAAACCGATAAGAAGCATCAACAACAAGCCTTTGAGAAAAAATGCGGGTTTAGCTGTTTGGCGGAATGTTCCGTTGATGATCAATACAGGTATTGCCGCAAGAAAGTATAACAGAACAAACATCAGCATGTTGTTTACGGGTGCATACGGCGTCGGAAACCGACTTTCGCCGATTTCTTTTCCGATATCCGTGCCGTATATCAATAAAACGGATAAGCCGATGAATGCCGCAACGTAAATGTAGGCGCCGGGATGAAAATCGTTACGAACGAAGGCAAAAAAGTCCCCGAATAAGCGTTTCAATTGTTTCAACATGCGGCAAAGGTATGGGTTTCATGAAAGCAAACATTCATAACGGAACCGGTGAAGTCGGGATATTCCGATACGTTGACGCCGGAGATACTTCGTGCAAAATGCGATGTTGCTTTTCGGCAACAACGGTTTTCTTTCACTCGCCGGTTTGGTTGATGATTTTTTCCACTTCTTGCTCGGTGCGGAATAATTTCTCTTTGCAATTTTGCAGCAGTTTTGCGGCACGTTTGATTTCATCCGTCAATTCGTCGATATCCGTTTCGCCGCTTTCGATTTTCTCCAAAATCGCTTCTACTTCTTCCATCGATTCGCGATACGTTTGTTCCTTCTTTGCCATGTTTCCGGTCAATTTTGATGATTCGCAAAGATAAAGATTGTTAAAGAATCAAAAAAACACGATCGGAAGAATAACCTGTTGTTTTATGTCGTATATTTGCGTTTAGTAGGAATTTAAAAGTTACGGCGACATACCGAAAAACAAAAAACAAAAATGTTTTACGGGTCGCGGTAATCGTGTAAAGAGAGGGTTTTGTGGCAATGAACGATCTTCGGGGAATGGTTACCCACGTACAACGGATGTCATTACATGACGGTCCCGGCATGCGTACCACCATTTTTTTCAAAGGATGTAATTTACGGTGCAAATGGTGTCACAATCCGGAAACGTTTTCATTGAATCAGGAATTGGGTTGGATTCGCAATAAGTGCATCCGGTGCGGTGTTTGCCTCGAAAAATGTCCTTCCGGAGCGTTATCCGTTCAAGACGACGAAATTGCAAGAAATCGCAACGTTTGCATCGGGTGTCATACCTGCGTTGAAGAATGTTATGCGGGTGCGCACCATTTGATTGGGAAGACGTATTCGACGGAAGATTTGTGCAACATTGCGGAAGAAGATCGCGGCTTTTTCGAAAATTCGGGCGGAGGAGTAACCGTTTCGGGCGGAGAACCCACCGTGCAATATTCGTTTTTAAAGGAATTGTTGAAGGCTTTGCATGAAAAGGATTTTCATGTGGCGCTTCAAACGAATTTAAAGGCGAGTTGGGATAAGTACGAAGAATTGTTGCCGTATGTCGATTATTTCATGTGCGATTTGAAAGTTTTGGATAAAGAAGCACATCGATATTGGACGGGAACGGACAACGAACTTATTTTGGCGAACATGGTTCGTTTGGATGCTTCGGGAAAACGATATTGCGTGCGTACACCCGTTGTTCCCGGCGTCAACGACCGAAAAGAACAATTGCGGCAAATGTCCGATTTCGTGTCGAAGTTGAAACATGCGGAAAAATACGAATTAATACCCTTTCATCCGTTGGCTTCGTATAAGTACAAAGATTTGGGAATGAAATACGAGTTTGAAACGGTAAAAGAAATACCGAAAAACGAGTTTAAAGAATTAAAACAAACCTTCGAATTTAATATCAATTATCAATAAAGCTATGGAAACAGCAGTCGGAACATTTAGGTATAAAGACCGCATAGACGCGCTCAGAAAAAGAAAATTGGAACAAACCGAAGAAAAATTAACCGTTGACGGCCCTTTGGACGAAGACGATTACGGAAGAGTCGTTCCGCCGAAAGGGTTGTGGAAACCGATTCCCAATCATCCCGACGGGAATTTTTACGGAACGGAAGGATGGTGCAACAACTTCACTTCGTTGTTGAGCGTTCATCCGACATACGTCGATCCCAATGATGCTTTTGCCGGAAGATGGATGTTTTTTATGTCGCGGATGAACAACAAATGGAATCCGGATTATCCGTATCCTCACCTGCAGGAAAATATCGATAAATACAATATTATCTGTGGTATTGGCGACGATGCTCACTTTGCGGCCGATTTTCGAATCGGGTTATCGCTGGGGTGGGGCGGTCTGTTGAATAAAATCGCTTCGTATGAAGCGAAATACAAAGGCGATCCCGAAAAAGAAGTGTTTTACAGATGTCATCGCGAAGCCATTAAAGCCATTCAAACATGGATACAACATCACATCGATACCATTGAAGTGATGATTGCCGAAGAAAAAGATTTCGAGAAGAAGCAGAATTTGATGGAAATGCTCGAAACCAACAAAAATGTTCTTTCCGCTCCCCCGAAAACGTTGCGCGAAGCTTGTCAATGGCTTATTTGGCATCATTTGTCGGCCAGAACGTATAATCGGGACGGTACGGGCGGTCAAATCGACGCATTGTTGCAACCGTATTACGAACAAGACTTGAAAGAAGGACGCATCGACAGAGATACGGCCGTTTATTACCTTGCTTGTTTTTTGATTAACGATCCCGTGTATTGGCAGTTGGGCGGACCGGACGAAGACGGAAAGGATCAAACTTCGGAAATGTCGTTCATTATATTGGACGCCGCCGACAAAATCAATACCTCTTTGAACGTTACCATTCGGGTTCATGCCGGATTGAACAAAGAGTTAATGAAAAAATCGCTCGAATACCTCATCAAGAATAAAAATGCTTGGCCGCGCTATTCCGGCGATAAGGCTTTGGTGGACGGTTTTATGCGAAGCGGATTTGATGCGAAGCTGGCACGTAAAAGAATTGCCGTGGGTTGCAACTGGATGTCGTTGCCGGGATTGGAATATACCATGAACGATTTGGTGAAAGTAAACATGGCCAAGGTATTTGAAGTCGCGTTGCAGGACATGAGGAAAAATTATGCCGAAAGCGAATATTCCGTGAAATTGCTTTTCGAAATATATCAAAAACACATGGCTGTTGCGGTACGTACGGCGGCCGACGGCATTCGTTTCCATTTGAAGTATCAGAAATACAACGAACCCGAATTGCTGTTGAATTTCATGTGTCACGGTCCTCTCGAAAAAGGATTGGATGTATGCGACGGAGGCGCGGAATATTACAATTTGGCCATTGACGGCGCCGGCTTGGCAGTGGTGGCCGATTCGTTTGCCGCGGTGGAAAAGAATATCGAAAACGATAAAAAAATTACTTGGAACAAATTGTTCGAAGTGTTGGACACCAACTTTGAGAGTCCGGAAGGCATCCGAATTCAAGCGTTATTGAAAAACGGTCCGCGTTTCGGTCAAGGCAACACCATTGCCGATAAATGGGCTAAAACGAATTCGGACATATTCACCGATTTGGTCAGAAAAGAATCGAACCCCGCATTGAAACACACGTTTATTCCCGGATTTTTCTCGTGGGCAAATACGTTGCAGTTCGGACATGCCGTGAAAGCGACGCCCAACGGCCGCAAAAACGGGGAGCCGATTTCGCACGGAGCAAATCCTTGTCCCGGATTTTCGGACGACGCTACTTCTCTTTTGCAGGCGAAGGCGATTGCTTCCATACAACCCGGCTACGGCAACACTGCGCCCATGCAATGGGAGGTCGACTTATCGTTTGTCGACAAAAACAAGCAGGTCGACTTTTTGGAAGCCATTATTAATACCCATTTCGATATGGGCGGAACGCTAATTAACGTGAATGTGGTGGATAAGCAAAAAATATTCGAAGCGCACAAAAATCCGATGCTTCACCCCGATTTGGTGGTGCGGGTTACCGGATTTACCGCTTATTTTTCCATGCTTACTCCCGAGTTCCGTCAGTTGGTGCTTGATCGTTTGTGCGAACAATAACCATCATCGATTATTCGATATATAAACCCCGCCAACGGCGGGGTTTATCGTTATCCGAAATCGGATAATTCCGAAAAAATACGATTGTTAAAGAATCAAAAAAAACATATTCGGAATACGGATATATCATTAAAATGATATATTTGCATCGGATAAAATCCGGGATAAATTCTTCTTGAAATATTCGACAAAAGGGAAGTAAACTATTTTAATATAAAATTATCATGAGTAAAACGATATCGAAGGCCGGGCCGAAAAGGGAAGATTTTCGAAAAATAATAGACGGAAAACAAGTTGACTTGTATATTCTTACCAACAAAAAGGGAGCGGAGATGACCGTTACCAATTTCGGCGGAAAAATCGTTTCGTTGCTTGTTCCCGACAAAAACGGAAAATTTACGGATGTGGAGTTGGGTCACAACACCATTGAAGAATACGAAGCGTCGACGATACGGCATCTCGGTTCGGTGTGCGGGCGGACGTGTAACCGTATTGCCAAAGGAAAATTCACGCTCGACGGTAAGGAATACAAATTGGCGATCAATAACGGTCCCAATAGCCTGCACGGCGGCGTAAAAGGATTTAACGAAGTGGTGTGGGACGCGAAGCAAACCGATGATCAGACCATTGTATTGACTTATGTGTCGCCCGACGGAGAAGAAGGTTTTCCCGGAATGCTGACCGTCCAAATGATCTATACGCTGACCGACGATAACGCCGTCCAAATCGATTACGAAGCGCATACCGATAAGCCGACCATTATCAACTTGACCAATCACTCGTTTTTCAATCTTTCGGGTGATGGTGATCCCACCATTCATGATCATATATTAACCATTTATGCCGAAACGTATTTGCCTTCCGATGAAACGTCCATTCCATACGGTGATGCCGAACCTGTGGCGGGAACTCCGATGGATTTCCGTAAACCGTACGTGATCGGCGCCCGAATCAACGAGAAATTCGAGCAATTGATCTTCGGACACGGTTACGACAATACGTATGTGTTGGATAAGAAACCGAACGAATTGAAATTATGCGCCAAACTCGTTTCTCCGAAAACGGGCATTGTCATGGATGTTCTGACTACCGAACCCGGTGTTCATTTGTATACGGGTAATTGGTTGGCCGACGAAGAAGGCAAGGGCGGCAGACATTACCCGAGACAATCGGCCATATGTCTCGAAACGCAACATCATCCCGACAGCATCAACAAACCGAGCTATCCGTCGGTGGTGCTTCGTCCGGGAGAAACATTCACATCGCAAACCATTTATAAATTTTATACGGAGTAAAAACAAAATCATATTCAAACCTTAAAAACAAATTTTATGTCGGAACAAAAACAAAAAACTCAAGTAGTGCCGATCATTATGATGATCTTCCTTTTCGGGATGATTTCATTTGTAACGAATCTTGCAGCCCCCATGGGTGTGGTGTTGAAAGGTCAATTCGGCGTTTCCAATGCCATGGGAATGTTGGGAAATATGGCCAATTTTATTGCTTATGCCGTTATGGGAATACCCGGAGGTATATTGTTGCAAAAAGTCGGGTACAAAAAAACGGCATTGATTGCCGTGGCAATAGGATTTGTCGGAGTGGGCATACAGTATCTTTCCGGTCATGCGGCCAGTTTTTCCGTATATCTGTTAGGCGCTTTTGTGGCCGGTTTTTCCATGTGTTTGCTGAACACGGTGGTCAATCCCATGCTGAATACCTTGGGTGGCGGCGGAAATAAAGGCAATCAATTGATTCAAATCGGCGGTTCGTTCAACTCAATGTGTGCAACACTTGTTCCGATTTTGGTCGGCGCTTTGGTCGGCGAAGTTTCAAAGGCCAACATTACCGACGTTTATCCGGTTATGTACATTGCCATGGGAATCTTTGCGCTCGTGTTTGTCGTATTGAGCATGGTCACCATCCCGGAACCGCATTTAGCCAAAGCGGCCGAACCTTTGGGAAAATTGATCAAAGGCGCATTATCGTTCCGTCATTTCATATTGGGCGCCATCGCCATTTTTGTATACGTGGGTGTGGAAGTAGGTACTCCGGGCACGTTGAATTTGTTTCTTTCCGACCCGAATGCGGGAGGTTTGGATGCCGCAACGGCAGGCTTTGTTGCCGGTACGTATTGGTTTTTGATGTTGATCGGTCGTTTGGTCGGTGCGTCCATCGGAGGCAAAGTATCCAGCAAAACCATGCTTTCTTTTGTCTCCTTGGTAGGATTGTTGTTGGTAACCTGCGCCATTTTTTCTCCGGTGACCACAAAGATATCCTTGCCCGTATTTCAAACGTTGCCCGACGGCAGCCTTTCGTTCGGATTGGCCGAGGTGCCCATTAGCGCCATGTTTTTGGTTTTGATCGGCCTTTGTACGTCGGTTATGTGGGGCGGTATTTTCAATCTTGCCGTTGAAGGTTTGGGTAAATACTTGGCCGCAGCTTCCGGCATTTTCATGGTATTGGTTTGCGGCGGCGGTATCCTTCCGTTCCTGCAAAACTATATTGTCGACTTAACCGACTATATGACCAGTTACTGGGTTATTTTCGCGGGTCTGGCGTATCTGTTGTATTATGCGCTGATCGGCAGCAAAAATGTCAATAAAAATATTTCCGTAGACTGATTAAAGTGAAGAAATAGCGATAAAGAGTGAAGAATGTCGATTCTTCGCTCTTTATCGTTTCTTCGCTTTTCATTATTTATATAGATTCCAATAAATAATTACAAATTTTAAATCAATTGAAACCTGTTAGGTTTTTAAAACCTAACAGGTTTTGTTGAAAAACAAATTAGATTTTATATAATATTATGGATACGACAAAAATCAAAGAAAAATTCAAATCGTTGTACGGTACGGGAGGTACGGTATATACGTCTCCGGGTCGTGTTAATTTGATTGGTGAACACACCGATTATAACGGCGGTTTTGTACTTCCGGGCGCGATCGACAAAGCCATGTATTGCGAAATCAAGCCCGACGGAACGAATAAGGTACGCGCCTTTGCGTTAGATTTGAACGAATCGTCCGAATTTGGTCTCGAAGAAGCCGATAAACCCAAAGAACAATGGGCACGGTATATTTTCGGCGTTTGCCGCGAAATGACCAAACGCGGTGCGAAAATTCCCGGGTTCGACATTGTTATTTCGGGTGATGTGCCTCTCGGAGCGGGCATGTCATCATCTGCCGCGTTGGAAAGCTGCGTCGGTTTCGCGTTGAACGATCAATTCAACCTCGGTTTCGATCGTTTTGAATTGGCAAAAATCGGCCAAGCCACCGAACATAATTATTGCGGCGTGAAGTGCGGCATCATGGACCAATTTGCTTCTTGTTTCGGCAAAGAAGGTTCATTGATTCGTTTGGATTGTCGTTCGCTGGAATACGAATATGTTCCGTTCAATCCCAAAGGTTATCGTTTGGTATTGCTCAACACTTGCGTGACGCACGAACTGGCATCATCGGCCTACAACAAGCGTCGCGAATCGTGCGAAAATGTGGTAGCTCATATCGCCAAACGTCATCCCGAGGTAAAACTGCTTCGCGATGCCGACATGAACATGCTTCAAGAAGTAAAAAGCGAGGTGAGTGAAGAAGATTACATGCGCGCCGAATTTGTTATCGGAGAAATACAACGTTTGTTGGATGCTTGCGAAGCATTGAAAAAAGGCGATTACGAAACCGTCGGCAAAAAAATGTACGAAACGCATCACGGTTTGAGCAAATTGTACGAGGTGAGTTGTCCCGAATTGGATTTCTTGAACGACATGGCCAAGGAATGCGGCGTTACCGGCTCGCGCGTGATGGGCGGCGGTTTCGGCGGATGCACCATCAATCTGGTGAAAGACGAATTGCATGACGCGTTTGTTAAAAAAGCGTCCGAAGCGTATGAAAAGAAATTCGGTATCAAACCGAAAGTATACGACGTAGTGATTAAAGACGGAGCGAGAAAAATCGGTTAACGGCCGAGATGTTTCGTTCGGATAATATCGAAAAATCAAAAGTTTCCCGTGTTTTTGCGGGAAGCTTTTGCGTATTAATACACTCTTATTCAATTATGTTTTGAAAAATATCGTAAAAAGTTGTTGTAAATCAAAAAAAGAGCATTACTTTTGCGGGTCATAAAAAAGGAACAATAAACATAAATTTATCAATAGAAAGAGATGTATTTGACCGCCGAAAAGAAGCAGGAAATATTTACGCAATACGGTAAAAGCGCAACCAATACCGGTTCGTCCGAATCGCAAATCGCTTTATTTTCATACCGTATTAATCATTTGACGGAACATTTAAAAGAAAACCGAAAAGATTTCGGTACGCAAAAAGCGTTATTGAAGCTCGTGGGTAAAAGAAGAAGATTACTCGATTATCTGAAAGACAGGGAAATCAATCGCTACCGCGAAATCATCAAGGAACTGAACATCCGTAAGTAAAATAAAATAAAAACACCGGAGAAAGGCAATTAATTCGATTGCCTTTTTTTGCATTTTTGATACGGTGTTTTTTTTAATCCGTTAAATAATTAAAATAATGAATGTTATCCGGAAAGAAATAGAGCTGGGCAATGGTGAAAAAATTGTCCTCGAAACGGGAAAATTGGCGAAACAAGCTGATGGTTCCGTCGTTTTGCGTCAAGGCAAAACCATGTTGTTGGCTACGGTTGTATCGGCCAAGGAAGCCAAAGAAGACGTTGATTTCATGCCGCTTCAAGTCGAATATAAAGAAAAATATGCCGCATCGGGACGTTTTCCCGGAGGTTTCTTAAAACGCGAAACTCGCCCCGGCGATTACGAAATATTGGTTTCCCGTTTGGTTGACCGCGCTTTGCGTCCGCTTTTCCCCGACGATTATCATGCCGAAACGTTTGTGACCATCAATCTGATTTCGGCCGACAAAAATATCAAGCCCGACGCTTTGGCCGGGTTGGCTGCTTCGGCAGCTTTGGCTGTTTCGGACATTCCGTTCAACGGCCCCATTTCGGAGGTTCGCGTTGCCCGCATCGACGGGAAAATGATGATTAATCCCACGTTTGAAGAAACGGGAAGAGCCGATTTGGATATTATTGTTGCCGCCACCTACGACAACATCATGATGGTGGAAGGCGAGATGAAAGAAGTGTCGGAAAATGATATGCTTGAAGCGTTGAAATTCGCGCACGAAGAAATCAAAAAACATTGCAAAGCGCAAATGGAACTGACCGAAATGGTCGGTAAAACCGTAAAGCGCACTTATTGCCACGAAGTAAACGATGAAGATTTGCGTGCTTTGGTAAAAGCGGCCACTTACGATAAAGTGTATGCGGTGGCCAAATCGCAAATGCCCAAGCACGAACGTTCCGACGCTTTCGAAGCCATCGTGAACGAATTCGTCGAAAGTATTCCCGAAGAACAACGCGAAGAAAAGAAGTCTTTGGTGGCCCGTTATTATCATGACGTGGAAAAAGAAGCAATGCGCCGCATGATTTTGGATGAAGGCCTTCGTTTGGACGGTCGCAAAACAACCGATATTCGCCCGATATGGTGCGAAGTGGATTATTTGCCTGCCGCTCACGGTTCGGCATTATTCACTCGCGGCGAAACGCAATCGTTGACTACCGTGACGCTCGGCACTAAAATGGACGAAAAGCAGGTGGACGAAGTATTGGTGCAAGGTTCCGAAAAATTCGTGTTGCATTATAATTTCCCGCCGTTTTCGACCGGCGAAGCTAAAGCGTCGCGCGGTATCTCACGTCGCGAAATCGGTCACGGCAACTTGGCTTTCCGTGCGCTTAAAGGCATGGTGCCCACCGGCGAAGAGAATCCGTATGCGGTTCGCGTGGTTTCCGATATTTTGGAATCCAACGGTTCATCGTCCATGGCTACCGTTTGTGCCGGAACATTGGCGCTGATGGATGCCGGCGTGAAGATCAAAAAACCGGTATCGGGTATTGCTATGGGATTGATTTCCGAACCGGGTAAATTTGCCGTTCTTTCGGATATTCTCGGCGATGAAGATCATCTCGGCGATATGGACTTTAAAGTAACCGGAACGAAGGACGGAATCACGGCGACGCAAATGGATATTAAGGTAGACGGTTTGTCGTATGAAGTGTTGGCACAGGCATTGGCGCAAGCTAAAGACGGCCGCATGCACATTCTCGGTAAAATCACCGAAACGATGGCCGAACCGCGTGCTGATTACAAGCCGCATACTCCGCGCATCGTACAAATTACCATACCGAAAGACAGTATCGGTGCGGTAATCGGAACGGGCGGAAAAGTAATTCAAGAAATTCAAGCCGTTACCGGCGCCACCATCGTTATCGAAGAAATCGACAACAAGGGCGTGGTGGATATCTTTGCGGAAAACCGCGATTCCATCGATGCCGCCTTGAAATGGATCAACGGTATCGTGGAAGTTCCCGAGCCGGGCACGATATATCACGGTAAAGTAAAATCGATCGTTGCTTTCGGAGCGTTTGTTGAAATTCTTCCCGGAAAAGAAGGGTTATTACATATTTCCGAAGTGGATTGGAAACGTCTCGAAAACCTTGACGGTATTTTAAAAGAAGGCGACGAAGTAGACGTAAAACTGTTGGAAGTGGATCCCAAAACGGGAAAACTTCGTTTGTCGCGCAAAGCATTATTGGAAAAACCGGAAGGTTACGTGGAACGTCCGCCGAGAGAACGTCCGGAACGTTCCGATCGAGGTGACCGAGGCGATCGTCGAGGCGGTGATCGTGATCGTCGCGACAGACACAGGTAGTATCAATTTGATACGACAAATGAAAAGCTGTTTGAAATGAATCAAACAGCTTTTTTTTCGGGAAACCGTTTTCCGAATTTAATTCCGAAAACGATTTGTATATATGGAGTTTACTATTGCTTTCAAGATCGATTTTTAATATAATTACTCTTAATATTATATCTATAGTAACGTTTAAATACGAAAAATTGTTGTTATACTTTTCAATATTTTATTCATTTTATGAATACTTGATTTTTAATCGAATAAATCCCGATTATTGTGAAATTTTCAAGTTACATAAAATCTAATTTGTTTTTACACAAAACCTAACAGGTTTTTTAAAAACCTGTTAGGTTTCTGCTGATTTTATTTTCGGAGAGAAGCCGCCGGATTCGTTTCGATAAGTGCGGATAAACAAAAAATGCCGTCCGGTATCCGGACGGCATTTTTTGTTTTAAAGAATTTGGATATGAAACGTTTATTTTTGTAAAGCACGTCGCATCGATTTGACGCTTGCTCTGGCGGCTTTAGTGGATTTTAACGGTCCGTTGTATGTGCCGGTAACCGTTGAACCATCGGCGGCGATCTCAAAATCGAAAATCATGCTATAATTGTCGCCTGTTTTGGCTACCGTAACGGTACCGGAAGTTGAGTTTTTTGCGGAACCGCTGCCGATTTTTATGTATCCGTTACATGTTCCGGCCGTATTCCCGATACCTGGCATAACGTCATACGTCCCTACAGGCAGCGCGGTATATCCCGTTTTGTCAAGCAAAAACCCGAAAACAAAGGTCATATTATCGATCGTCTCGAAATCGATCGAGAGTAATCTTGCTGCTACCGAGAAATTTCCCTGGCCGAAATCGTACGTTGTTCCGGTTCCGTTTTTATTGATGGTCAAACTTCCATACGATTCAACATCTTCTTCGCTTCCGTCGAACCATTCAAGCGTTCCCGTATAGTTTCCGACAACAGTTTTTTTGTTGTCGAGTGTCGCCTCCACATCGATGGTGTAGGTGTTGCCCGAAACTTTAACGGTTACCGTAGCAGCGGTCATATAGCTTATAACGTCAAAGTTCTCATCCAAGATGGCTCCGGAGGCAATGGTATACGGTTGAAAAGTATTATCTCCGTAATAAGTCTCGGCAAGCAGCTTATTGTTGCCGTTAGGTACAAGCATGCTTAAAGCAATGTATAAATTATCGCCGATACCAATGTATAAATCTACGTTGTTGGCGTTATTGCCAAAAGCTTCGTAATGTCCGAAATACACTTGTTCTCCGCTGAACGTGTCGACGATTTTTCCATTGTAAGTGAACTGGTTGGTTCCCGGATCTTTATCTTTGTCTTTATTTTTGTCGCACCCGGTCAATACCATGCAGCAACATAAAATCCCAAGAGAAATTGTAAAAATGTTTTTGAACGAACGCCGTAAGCCGGCTCTTGTCGAAAGTAAAAATTTGGTATTCATTTTTTGTTTTTTGGTGGTTAATTTTTGCAAATTATAAAAATAAAAACAGACCAATTCGTATCTTTACCCGATAGCGCAAGTGATTTTTGTTGATCAACATCTGTTTTTTTGTTGCGCAATATACGATGTTTTTGTCAAACAATTAAATCGTTGCATGTCTTATTTTGATTGAAATTTCTTCATCTGTTATGTCTTTTCGTGCAAGAAAATATTATTGAAATGAAAGCCGTTGTTGTCACGCTCAATGCCAAATATATACACGGTTCTCTTGCCGTGCGGCGGCTCTATGCGGCAAATAAAGATCGATTCGATATATCATTTAAGGAATATACCATCAAAGAAGATATCGAAACTATTGCCGAGAGTTTGTTGTCCGACAAATACGATTGTATCGGATTAGGCGTTTACATTTGGAATGTGTCGCAAACCCGAACGTTGGTTGCAATGTTGCGGGAAATGAAACCGAATGTGATCTTGATTTTGGGAGGCCCCGAAGTGACGTATGATCCGGAATTTTTTCTGAATACTTGGCCCGTCGATTTTACGGTGAGCGGCGAAGGCGAGTTTGTACTGGGGGCATTGCTCGATGCGTTGAAAAATAACCGGCCGACCATGATTGACGGCGTTTCTTCTCCCGGAAATATTACAAACGTCGTCGTACGCGCTGATCTCAACTGTTTGGCCGCATTGCCTTCTCCGTATCGGCTTGAAGAAGATCGTGAAAACCTGCGACATAAATTAATTTATTTCGAAACTTCCCGAGGCTGTCCGTATCGTTGCTCTTATTGTCTTTCGTCATTGGAAAGCGGTGTGCATTATTTTCCCGACGATAATATTTTTGATGATCTGCATTATTTGATCGAAAACGGTGCACGACAAATCAAGTTTCTCGACCGCACATTCAATTTGAACAAAAGGCGTACGCAACGAATATTCGATTTTTTAATCAATCAATATCGTCCCGATTTATCCTGTCAATTCGAAATTTATGCCGATATCATGGATGAAGAAACGATTGATCGGTTGAATGATCGATTGCCCGATCGGTTTTTTCGTTTCGAAATCGGGATACAATCCACGCATGAGCCGGCCAATCGCGCCGTCAATCGTCGTTCCGATTTTCCCGTATTGGCGCGTAACATTCGGAAGTTGACGGAAGGAGGGAAGGTCGATTTGCATCTCGATTTAATTGCGGGATTGCCGCATGAAGATTTGCCGCGGTTTGTTCAATCGTTTAACGATGTATTTGCTTTCGGGGCAAAGGAGGTACAACTCGGTTTTTTGAAAATGCTTCGCGGGACGGAATTGCGTCGGAATGCATCCGAATACGGATACGTATATCGCGAAGAGGCCCCTTACGAAATCGTATCCGACAGATGGCTGTCGCCCGAAGAAATACAACGCATTCGGGATGTTGAAGACATGCTTGAAAAATATTGGAATTCGGGTCGTTTCCCGTTAACGCTGAAAGCGGTTTTCGAAACAACCTACCGCAATCGTTATTTCGAGTTTTTCGACGAATTGGCCGCGTACGGGAAAGAACATTCAACCGCATACGGCGGCGGGCAACCGGAGGATCAATTTCGCCGGCTGCATGATTTTTTGCGGTCGAAAAGTATCGATTTATTTGATTTACTGCGCGAAGACTATTACAATCGTTTCACCGTTCGTCCCGCGGGACGTTTTTGGCCCGATACGATTGAAAAGAAAGAACGGAAACAAATCCTTGAAGAGATCGGCAAAGACAAACACTTTTTAATGCTTCATGGTATCGATTCTTATACCGTCAGAAAACAAACGGCAATCGATCAAATTTCCGATCATCGATATTTATTGACTGTTTTCTTGCCTGAGGGACGGAAACGGATCGAATATGAATTTATTGGCGAATAACGTACGGACAATCTTCAATCTCCGGTCTCCCTTGTCCAATACAATTTTTTGCCGAATCCCAATCGGTTATCGGTCATTTTTAAGGTTGACAGTTCCAAAAACCAAAGTTTGGTTTCCATCAAAAGAGCCACGGGGAAACGTTTCAAATACGCCGTTTTGATCTCCTTCAATAATTCATCTTCCGCTTCGATCAACCGACCTTCCAATTGTATTCCCTGTAACTTGCCGACGATTTTGGTTTCGAGCACGATACTTCCCGCTACATTCGGTTGTGTCATCGCTTCGGTGATGTGGCGCGTCGTTTTATCCGAGGTAAAAGCCAGCCCGCATAATCGATCGATATATACGTAAAAGCATTGACAACACCACGGCCGATTATCATGAACGGTGGCAAGCGTCAGAACGTGATGTCGATGTAAAAAATCGGTGATTCTTTTATCGGGTAGGAACATTTATTTGGCTGATCGGTTGATGAATAATTACTATGATAACGAAGCCTATCAGGTTTTTAAAACCTGATAGGTTTAAGTATTTGTGTATGGAAAAATCAAAAATAAATCAATCGAGAAATCATTTGAAATCGTAATAAGGCGGTAATGTCTCGAAATATTTCGGCTTTGTTCGGTATTGTTTTCGGTAATCGAAAAGCCTCATGATGTCATTTCGTTCGTCGGACGACATTTTCGAAACGCCTTTATCGTCGCCGTATCCGTTGGATATGGGTACGGGAACATTGTATGCCATCACACCGAATACGGCATATCGGGCTCGAGACGAAGGATACCAATGGCAGGACCAATAAACATTACGGTAGTTCGGAAATATTTGACCCGACCAAAAATGCGGTATACATCCGGAATCCTGATACGTTCCGTCGGCCATGAGCGCGTAGGGAGGCGCGTCGTGGTTTCCTTCACTGACAACATCCGATGTGAAGAATGCTTTATTCGGGTCGAACGAATGAAGCATTGCCGTGATTTCTTTCACCAGCCGCATTTGCGTACGGGTCAAGTAGCCGCGTTTGTGTTCGGTGCCCGTGTTACCGATTGAGATATAAAACGTTTCGTCCCACACGAATCCGTCGACTTGCGAGGCAAATTCCGCAAACAAAGCTTTGGCATAATTACGGAAGAAATTTGCTTGTCGCTCAAACGCAATGTTTCTGAGACAAGAACCACCTATCACATCGGGGCCGTTCCAGAATTTTCCCGACATCGTTTCCGATTCTTTGTAGTCGGGTAATCCCTTGCTGGTTACCACGCCGTCGGCAAAATACATTAAAACCTTAAATCCTCTCTTTTGCGCATAATCGATTCGGCGGTGGAGGTCGGAAAGGCTTAGTTCGATACCTCGGATACGATTGGTCCATTTATCGTCCATTTTGCCTTCTTTTTCGTTGAAGACGTATCTGCCCACGAAATCGTACCATCCGTGCAGGCAAAGCGCTATTTTATGTCGATCTTCCGGAGCCGTCATAGCAGTCAACGTATCGATATCGTTGTACCAGCCTTTACCGTTATCGCTCATGTAATCGTAACTGATCATGGCTATATCCTTTATCCAATCGGGGCCCTCGGGAACATCTTTCAGAACGGTTTGATAATACGCTTCCATTCCCGCGTCAATGTCGTTCACGTCTTTAACTTCGTAAATCGTGCGTTTCTCGGTCACATCCTCCAATCCGATTTCTTTCGGATAGCACCAACCGATAAATCCCTTTTCATACGAGCTCGAAAAATAAGGATCCGTAAGCACTGCAACGTTTCCGGCATCCGTTTCGGATATCAACATGGGAAGTGCAAGGTCGTTTTTGTATTTTTCCTGTTTTCCCGCGCAGCGATAGCTTGCGATTTGTTCGCCGTCAACGGCTTCTTCCCGAACGGTACCGTATTTCATCGGCATTAATGCGCGCTTAATGTTTTCCAAGCTTTTTACGGGAAATCGAATCGTTAAATCTTCGGTTAATTTCTGCTTTGAAGAAATTTCGACGAAATGCTCCCGCACTTCTTTATCGGAGACGAAAATGATCGAGGTTGTCGATTTCACGGTTAATCCGGGAATGCTTTTGTTCGAATAAATTGCCTCCTTTTTGCTACTCAACCAATCGACGGTGATCGATTCTCGATTCATCTTCACGGATTTGGCACCGTACAATACATTGATGAAATCGGGTTCGGCCGCTTGTTTGTTTTGCGGTAATACAACCGACGAAGAAAATAAACAGATCGAAATGAATGCGAATACTTTTTTCATGGTGATTTTTTTTTGATTTTACGAATAGGTTATGTCGATAATCGAGTGATTACTTGAAATCGTAATAAGGCGGAAATGTCTCGAAATATTTCAAATCGGTTCGGTATTGTTTTCGGTAATCGAACAATCTCATGAAATCTTTTCGCTCGTCGGGCGATAATTCCGAAATACCTTTATCATCGCCCCATCCGTTGGTAAACACCACCGGAGTATGGTACGCTTGCACGCCGAATACGGTATACCTGAACTTCGAAGCGGGAAACCAATTGCATGACCAAAACACATTACGATAATTCGGGAATATCCCGAACGGCCAATAATACGGTTCGCATCCGGAATCTTGGTACGTACCGTCGGCCATCAGCGAATAAGGGGGCGCGTCGAAATGTCCGCTACTGATGATATCGGATGTGAAAAAAGCCTTATTCGGCCCGAATGAATGGAGCATCGCGGTGATTTCTTTTACCAATCGCATCTGCGTGCGGGGCAAATAACCGCGCTTGTGTTCGGTGCCCGTATTACCCGCCGTGATATAAAATGTCTCGTCCCACACAAATCCGTCAACTTCCGCCGCAAATTCCGTAAACAACGCTTTGGCATAGTTTCGGAAAAAATTCGCTTGTCGTTCAAACGCAATGTTTCTGAGATAAGAGCCGTTCAATACATCGGGACCGTTCCACAGTGTTCCGAATATCGCTTCCGACTCCTTGTAATCGGGCAGCCCTTTGCTGGACACCACGCCGTCGGCATAATACATCAATACTTTAAAGCCTCTCTTTTTCGCGTAGTCGATTCGTTGATGAAGATCCGAAAGCGTCAATTCGATGCCTCGAATTTGATTGGTCCATTTATCGTACATTTTGCCTTCCTTTTCGTTGAAAGAGTACTTTCCTACAATATCGTACCATCCGTGCAGACAAAGCGCTATTTTATGCCGATCTTCCCGAGCGGTTAACTTCGTCAACGTATCGATATCGTTATACCAGCCTTTGCCGTTATCGCTCATGTAGTCGTAACTGATCATGGCGATGTCTTTCGTCCAATCGGGTCCCGGAGGAACGTCTTTCAGAACGGTTTGGTAATAAGCTTCCATTCCTTCATCCATGTCGTTTACGTCTTCCATTTCGTAAATCGTACGTCTTTCGATCGCATCTTCCAATCCGACCTCTTTCGGATAGCACCAACCGATAAATCCTTTTTCGTACGAGCTCGAAAAATAAGGATCGGTGAGCACCACAACCTTTTTACCGTCGGTTTCGGATAGTAACAAGGGAAGCGCAAGCTCGTTTTTGTATTTTTCCTGTTTTCCGGCACACCGATAACTTGCGATCTGTTCGCCGACAATCGATTCTTTACGAACGGTGCCGTTTTTCATCGGCATCAATGCGTGTTTAATGTCTTTCAAGCTTTTTACGGGAAATCGAATCGTTAAGTCTTCGGTTAACTTTTGTTTTGATGTAATTTCGATCAAATGCTCTTTAACCTTTTTGTTTGAAACATAATTGATCGACGTGGTCAGTTTTATGTTTATCCCCGGGATACTTTTGTTCGAATAGTTTGCTCTTTTTTTGTTGTTTAAATAATCAACAGAAGTCGATTCCCGATTCATTTTCACGGATTTGGCTCCGTACAAAATATCGATGAAATCGGGTTCGGCCGCTTGTTTGCTTTGAGCTGATCCGATCGATGCGAGCAATAACCCGACCGAAATAAACACGAGTACTTTTTTCATGGCAGATGTTTTTTAGTTTCACAAAGTTTATAAAATCTAAAATATACCGATTGATGTCGGATCTCGGTATTTGATACAATCGCATCATTGCATCAAGACAAAGAACGTCAATTTTTTAAATCGCGTTCCCTTACGGCAACCTCGTATCCCGCATTCAGCGCGCGGATGTTCATGTCGACGATTTCTTGACCTTTTCGTCCGAAAATACCCGCTACGGCTTTCTCGAATTCTTCGAGCTTCATGTCGAGAAACGGAATTGCCGCACCCAACATCACCATGTTCGATGCTTTGCCGTTACCGCATGCGACAGCCAATGCATCGGCATCGACCGAAACGCATTTGGGAAGTGCGTTTAGTTGATCCTCGATGACTTGCATGTCGGGATAATTGTCGATATTGACAAACGGTTGGGTATTGGTTACCACCCATCCGTCGGGTGCAAGATAAGGCAAATAACGAAGCGCTTCCATCGGTTCCACCGAAAGTATGATATTCGCCTTTCCCAAAGGAATGAGATCGGAAGCGATCGGCTTATCGGACAAGCGAAGATTGGAGTATACCGCGCCGCCGCGTTGACTCATGCCGTGAACTTCCGCTTGTTTGATATTTAAACTATTGTTGACGGCCGCCAATCCGATGACGGTGGCAATGGATAAAATACCTTGTCCGCCCACTCCGGCCAATATAATGTCGGTTTTCATGATATAAATTTGAAGCCCCCTCCTGCACCTCTCCCCAACCGTGGGAGGAAGCGCTTTACTTTACCAAAGTGTCTCGGATTAATATTTCGGCCCGGACACTCCGGTTATGAATACCCGGAAGGAGTATTTATGATTAATTTTATGCTATTTATTGTACTTGAGCAACCATCGGCCTCCCCGTTTGGGAGAAGGGGAGGGGAGAGGCTCTATTTATTTCTGACCCTTCTTGCTGCGGTTTGAACACATTCGCGGCGAAACACGATGACCGAGGTTCCTTTGTAATTTAAGGCCTCTTTCAATATTTCAACATTTTCCGCATGAAATTTTCTCAAAGGAGTCACCACTTTGAGCCGCTCTTCGGGCAATCCGAGACCGAGACAAATCTTTTCGATCAGTCCGTAGGCCGAAGATTGTTGACCGCCGGTCATACCCGTTGTCAGATTATCCGAAATAATAATGGTTACCGGAGCGTTTTCGATAATTACGTCCAACAATCCGGTCATTCCCGAATGCGTGAACGTCGAGTCGCCGATTACGGCCGCTACGGGAAATAATCCGGCATCGGCGGCGCCTTTGGCCATGGTAATGGAAGCGCCCATATCCACGCACGAATTGATGGCTAAATGCGGCGGCAACGCGCCCAAGGTATAACAACCGATATCAGAAAATACGCGCCCCGGTGTTTTATCACGCAAAGCATCGTTTAACGCAAGGTACATATCGATATGTCCGCATCCTTTGCACAAAGCGGGCGGACGATTGACTACCGAATCGGGAATCGGTGCGGTTTTTATCTCGGGCAGGCCGAGCGCTTCGGCAACAATTCCCGGATCCAATTCGCCGTCGCGCGGAACGGTACCGTCCAAACGTCCGTGAACCGTAAATCCCGTATACGGAATCAACCCTTTGAGTTGTTCTTCCACCATCGCATAACCATCCTCGAGTACCAATATTTTTTTGCACTTATCGGTCAATTGCTTGATGAGACCGACGGGAGCGGGGTATTGTACAATTTTTACGACGGGATGCGGACATGTTCCGTCGGTATAATTTTCCGTTAAATAATTATACGCGATACCGCAAGCGATGATTCCCAAGGAAACATCCGAACCGTCGATAAAACGGTTGTATTCCGAAGAAACGGATTCTTGTTCGAATTCGGTTTGTTGCTTGAGCAACTTTTTATAACGTTGTCGGGCAATACCCGGCAAC
Source organism: Bacteroidales bacterium (assembly GCA_031551455.1). Taxonomy (GTDB): domain Bacteria; phylum Bacteroidota; class Bacteroidia; order Bacteroidales; family UBA4181; genus JAIRLS01. Next base: position 20,735 of record JAVBNP010000150.1, read on the forward strand.
AAGACGAATTGCCGCGGATCGGAAGGCAAATGCAACGAGTTTTGTTTTCTTTCGGCATGGAGCGAAACACCCGTGCGCGAATGAGCCATTCGCGTGGTAATGCGCATCAACACGGGGACGCCGCATCGCTCCGACAATTCGAATCCGTAAAAAACCATATCATATGCTTCCTGTTGGTTTGAAGGTTCGAGCATGGGCACTCCCGCAAATTTACCGTAGAAACGCGAATCCTGTTCGTTTTGCGACGAATGCATCGAAGGATCGTCGGCCGAAACAACGATTAATCCGCCGTTTACGCCGGTAATGGCCGAATTGATGAACGCATCGGCCGCAACGTTCAGCCCAACATGTTTCATGCAAACCATTGCTCGTTTACCGCAATACGACATACCCAATGCCGCTTCCATGGCCGTTTTTTCGTTTGCCGACCACACGCAATGAATTTGTTTTTCTTTGGCTTCGGCCGAAGATTGAACATATTCCATGATTTCCGTCGACGGAGTTCCGGGATAAGCGTATACGCCGGACAAGCCGGCATCCATGGCCGCTTGGGCAATTGCTTCATCGCCCAACAACAATTTTTTTTGCATTCTTTATTTCTGATTTTGTAGGCGCAAAGGTAACATGAAATTCGTAAATTTTGGTAGTTCATAAAGTAATACATATTTTTGATGCGCTGTTTTCACCAAACAAAGGTTCATGTCATTGATAAATTCCATTGTTAACGGTTTTAATTCCGGAAGGTTAGGCCGAATAGAGCAATTCAAACGTCATCCGTTTTCCGTTCAAGAATCGACCTTATTCGGATTAATCCGTAAAGCACGGGATACGGAGTGGGGCAGGAGATACGGATTTTCCGATATTCGCGACCCGGCCGGTTTTCAATCATCGGTTCCTTTGCAGACCTACGAAGACGTTAAACCCTATGTGGATCGTCATCGCAAGGGAGAAAAAAACATATTGTGGCCCGGAGCGATCAATTGGTTTGCCAAGTCATCGGGCACTACGGACGATAAAAGCAAATTCATCCCCGTGACGCGGGAAGCGTTAACCGGTTGTCATTACAGGGGAGGATATGATGTATTGGCCATCTACGGACGGCAAAATCACAAAACGAGGATATTTACGGCCAAGACCCTCACGCTGGGCGGAAGTCGACAGATTGACAGGGTAGACGAAGACACGTATTGCGGCGATTTGTCGGCCATACTCATACGGCACGTTCCGCGGTGGGTGAACTTGTTGAAAACACCGCCCGCCAACGTTGCATTGTTGGCCGATTTCGACAAAAAGATGGAAGAAATCGCGCGAATATCCGTCAAACATCGGGTGGTGGCATTTACCGGGGTTCCTTCATGGAACATGGTTTTGATGAAACACATACTTGCCGTTACGGGTAAAAGCAATATATCGGAAGTATGGCCTGACATGGAATTGTTCATACACGGAGGGGTTAGTTTTATTCCGTATCGGGAACAATATCAAAAGTTGTTTCCGTCGCCCGACATGCGTTATATGGAAACGTACAATGCGTCCGAAGGTTTTTTTGCCATACAGGACGATCCCGATACCGACGACATGTTGTTGATGCTTGACTACAACATTTTTTACGAATTTATTCCGCTCGATCAGCTCGGAAAGGAATCGCCCGAGGTATTAACCATCGATCGAGTGCAAACGGGAAAAAATTATGCCGTGGTAATTACGACCAATGCCGGATTGTGGCGCTACATTATCGGCGATACGGTAGTTTTTACCTCGTTGCACCCGCACAAAATAAAAATTTCGGGACGTACGAGACAATTTATCAACGCTTTCGGCGAAGAAGTAATTGTGGATAATGCCGAAAAAGCCTTGAAAGAGGCTTGCACGGCAACCGGAGCAATGATTTCGGAATATACGGCCGGACCGGTGTACATGGACAGTAAGAACAACGGAACGCATGAATGGCTGATCGAATTTGAAACGGAACCGCGGGATATGCCGCTTTTCGTGCAAACTCTCGATAAAGCGTTATGTTCGGTCAACTCCGATTATGAAGCCAAACGAAATAAAAGCATTACGTTGCGGATGCCGATCGTACATGCCTTGCCGCGGGGAACATTTTACGAATGGATGAAAAGCAAGGGGAAGCTCGGCGGACAAAATAAAGTACCGCGTTTGGCCAACGATCGAAAATACATTGACGATATTTTGCAAATGAAATCGGGAAAATAACTCTCGCAAACGAAAGTCTTTTTTAGTCGAATCCCCGTTGTATAAAAGACTTATTTATTTCTGCTGATGACGTAACTTACCGTTTCTTTCAATGCGGTTGCCGCCTCATTTTGAGGAAAGTCGTCGATAATGGCGATTGCTTTTTGCGCAAGATCATTCATAACAGCCCGACAATGTTCCAAACCGGCTTTTTCGTTGACGAAAGCGGCTACCTTTTTCAACTTTTCCGCATCGGACCCGTTACCGTTAATCAGACCTAATATTCGCTTTTTTTCCGTTTTTGATGCTTGTTCCAAAGCATAAATCAACGGCAACGTCAATTTTTTCTCTTTAATATCGTTTCCCACGGGTTTTCCCGTCAAAGCATTCGGTTGATAATCGAACATATCGTCCTTTATCTGAAAAATAAGGCCGAGATAATTTCCGAATTGTTTCATTTTTTCGCAATCTTGAGACGAGGCTCCCGCCGATTGTGCGCCCGATTCGGTGCAAGCCGAAATTAATGTCGCCGTTTTCTTGCGAATAATCTCGAAATACGCATCCCGAGTGACATCTTGTTTGCGCGAATGTTGTAACTGCAGTAATTCGCCTTCGCACATTTCCTTAACGGAAAAGGATACAATACGCAACAAATCGAATGCATCATTGTCCACCGACAACATCAGACCGCGTGCCAACAAATAGTCGCCGAATAACACGGCGGTTTTCGACTTCCATAATGCATATACGGAAAAAGCGCCGCGGCGCTCTTCGGCATCGTCTACCACATCGTCATGCACCAAAGAAGTTGTATGAAGCAATTCCGCCAACGATGCCGCGGTATACGTTTTGGCGCCGATCTCGCCGAACAATCTCGCCGACAGCATTACCAAGATCGGGCGGATTTGTTTGCCCGTCGTTTTTAAAACATATCGAGTGATGAGATTCAGCAGAAAAACATCGCTTTTGAGAGATTGTTTGAATTGACGATCAAACAGTTTTAATTCCTCGGCAACGGGGCGTTTTATTTTTTCGATATCGGTCATACGAATTGGTTGGAAGGCGCAAAAGTAAGAAATACTTGGAAATAGAGAATATTATTCCGATGACGGTTACTTAAAAACGTTGATTTGCCGTCGGAGAGTCTTATCGGAAGCCGCCGACAAAAATTCGTCTTATGTCATATTTAAGACAAAAAACGGAAGAATTTGTTGAAACCAACCAAATGTTACGCGGAAACCGACGATGTTTGCGGCTCTTCGATTTTGTTGACGACTTCGGGGATTTGATCTTCCATTGCCGAGTAATAACGAATTACTTTTACGGTCAATATCGCTGCCGGTATGAGGAAGATCGATTGAACCATGTCGAATATCGTGTATGTAATGTAATCGTCGACGGTGGTTGCATTGCGTGCGAATTGAAAAGATATGGAGCCGGAAATGCTGGCAAGAAGCCAAAATGCCCACCACCAACCGACAAAAGACGTCGATTGACGGTCGGATAACAATCGTTTGGTCGTTTCGTACATTTCCTGCATGATGTTGTAAGGACGAAACCAATTGACAAAGGGGACGAACCAACAACCCGCTGCCCAACCTTCGCTGAATTTTAAATGCTTGTCGATGAGATGCAAATTGAAGTAGGCACGTCTAAACCACATGATAAACGTGATTGCCGATATGATATTGGCAATAAGATAAATGATGCCGATCATTCGTTCTCTCGAATCGTTGGCATTTGCAGCCTCTTCCGTTATCGTTATTCCGCTTGCCGCATCAGTCAAAAGTTTATATTGAAAATATCCGGAAACAAGCGATACAACACCTAATGCGAACATTACCCATATTAGGGCAACAGCTGTTCGTGCCCTTTCATGATTAGGTCTTAAATGATTCATGGTGATTTTTGAAATGGTGATGAATGACTGAAATACTCGTTGCATATTTTACGAGATATGCTTAAAAAAGGTTATATCCGATATGCGGCAACAAGTCATATAATTTTGTTATTTGCCGATGTTGTTGAAATGGAATATTGATCGAGTGTTGCATTTTAAGCATGTATTTTTCTCGCAAACGAATAACTTTGCAGCCTTTCAAATTTAATTTATAATCTTAATAAATCAATTTCAAAAAACAATGAACCAGTATGTAAAAAAGGGATCAGCGCAAGTGTGTTTTAAGCAATGGGCCAATAAGCCGTATGCGATATTCAACAGCCTGCATCGATGCGTCAAAATCGGCGTTTTGTTTGTCGGATACACGATGTTGATATCGTCCGAACAATGCTTTGCGCAAACCGATATCGTTCGGGAAAAAACAATCGACTTGGAAGAAGTGGAGGTGAGCGCGGATGCTTCGCCCGATGTGTTTGCACCGACGGGGCGGGTTATCACGCAGGTAAAGAGAACGGAACTTGAGCATGCGGCGGTACAAAGTCTCTCCGATGTTTTGGAGTTTGTTCCCGGCGTCGATTTGAGACAACGCGGTCCGTTCGGAACGCAGGCCGACGTTTCGATACGGGGATCATCTTTCGACCAAACACCGATACTGCTTAACGGGATTAACATCAGCGATCCGCAAACGGGACACTACTCATTGAATCTTCCGATCGACATCGAATCGGTCGAAAAAATAGAAATACTTGAAGGGCCGTCGGCACGAATTTTCGGAAACAATGCATTGGGCGGCGCGGTTAACTTTATCACGGGAACACGATCCGAAAATTATTTAAAAGCGTCTTTTGCGGGCGGACAATACGGTTTTTACAAAGCATTGCTTGCCGGAACGTTGCACGCAAAGCATACCGATCATCATTTGGCGATATCGCGAACGGCATCGGACGGATACATGCACAATACCGATTTTGACAATCTAAACATCTTTTCGCAAAATAAATGGAATAATCGTCGGTTTCCGCTTGATTTACAGTTGGGATATTCCGAGAAGGACTACGGTGCCAACGGTTTCTATGGGCCGAAATATCCCGATCAATACGAATCGTTGCATACGTTTTTTGCGGCATTGAAAGGCGAAAGTACGGGCAGAATCAACATATCGCCGTCGCTTTATTGGCGACGCAATTACGATCATTATATTTTAAATCGCAACAAGCCCGAAGCATACCAGAATTTTCATTACACCGATGTTTACGGCGCCGATGTTACAGCCTCGCTTCGTACACGTTTCGGTAAAACAACATTGGGCCTGTTAATACGTAACGAACGCATTTACAGCACCAATTTGGGTGTCAAAACGGAAGCGACGCGCGAAGTGCCGCGTCACGACGGCAAATATTACGACAAAACCGACCAACGCAACAATATGGGGATTTTTGCCGAACAAAATTTGTACATCGGCAATTGGAGCGCCTCCGTCGGCTTGTCGGTGAACAGAAACACGTACACGGGCAATGAGTTGAATTTTTATCCCGGTATCGACTTGGCGTATGGTATCGGCCGATTTGTCAAATTGTATGCATCGGCCAATCGGGCAATGCGTTTACCCACGTTCACCGATTTGTATTATCAAGGACCGATGAACATGGGCAATATCGACTTGAAACCCGAATATTGCACGGAGTACGAAGCGGGGGCAAAGGTATCCGCAAATGGATGGAGTGCGCGCATCGGCTATTTTTATCGCCGAACTTCCGATGCCGTTGACTGGATTTGGGAAGATGAAGCTCGAAAATGGCATACCCGAAACTTGACGGAATTATTCACGCAAGGCATTTCCGTCGATGCACAATGTAATTTTCGACGATTGGTAAATTCCGACTTTTGGATACAATCGGTTTCGGCGTCGTACGGTTTCATGAATTCCGATAAATCGGCCGAACAATACATATCGTTTTATGCATTGGATTATTTGCGTCACAAGATCGGATTCGGCTTAACCCATAGCATTTTCGAAAAAATCAATGCCCGGTGGCAAGTCGGGTGGCAGGATCGAAACGGCGGTTATCTCGCATACGATATAACAACCGATACGGAAACGGAAACACCTTATGAAGCATTTTGGCAAGCGGATTTGCGCATATATCGCCAAACCGAGCGACTGAATGTTTTCGTCGAAGCATCTAATATTATGAATAAGCAACACCAAGACATTGGTAACATCACGCTTCCGGGACGATGGATACGTGCGGGAATAACGGTGACATTAAAAAAATAAAATTGTTTTATAACCGCGAAGATTCAAAAAAATCATACGATTGTGCGTCTTCGCGGTTCATTTTTTGAACAACTTTTCGCACGGAATGTTGTTTATGATGAGCATATAAAGTTATTTCATTTAAAAATTGAGAATATGAACCGATATTTAATTTGTGCATTATTATCGATAATTTTGATTTCATGCGGAAGTCGCGGCGCAGCCGATAAAGCCGAAGCGGGAGAAGCTCAACGGGTGAAGAAAACGGAGCAAGCAGCAACCGAACTTACCGTCAATACGACTTTATCCAAAATCAATTGGAAAGGATTCAAACCGGGCGGCGGACATCACGGAACGCTATCACTCAAAGGAGGAATGGTGAATATGAAAAACGGTGCTCTTGTCGGCGGTCATTTCGTAATCGACATGAACACCATTATCGATGAGGACTTGGATGCGGAAAACAGCAAAAAACTGATCGGTCATCTGAAAAGCCCGGATTTCTTCGATGTGGCGAAATATCCCGTAAGCGAATTTGTGATTACGTCGCTTCTTCCGGGAGGCTCCGAGCCGACACAAGAAATTACGGGTAATCTGACCATGAAAGGTGTTACCAAGAGCATCAGCTTTGTTGCCGACATAGCCGTCAATGCCGGAAAATTAACGGCCACTACGTCGGCTTTTACCATCGACCGCACACAATGGGGCGTCAATTACGGATCGAAGAATATTTTCAAAAACTTGGCTGATTCATTTATTAATGACGAAATGGAAGTGCAAATAGTAATCGAAACGGAATGAGAAATACGATCGACTTAAATGTTTCATGATTCGATGATGTACACGTGATCAGTAGAATTTGTTTTGCTTGCGCGCATTTGTAGCCTATATGGTCACAAATGCGCGCGATTTTTTATTGGTTATTATCGAACAAAATTTGTATTTTGTCGAAACATTTTTATAATTATCCGACAGATTCGCTTGGGACTGCATCTTTTTTTGTTGATGCAGCCTCCGATGATTTTCTATTTATATCGGTTCTAAATAGTCGGTTGTTGACAAAATTCGTTGCAAATCGTTAAATAACCCGATACCTTTGCATCCTTATTTATCAAAGCAGTTAAAAATAATCAGATTAATTAAAATCAATCGTTTATGAGTAATATCTTTACCTCGTCCATCGGAAAAAAGTTCTGGATGGCGCTTGTAGGGTTATTTCTGTGTGTCTTTTTGGTACTGCACATGTCCATCAATTTGTTGATGCTGTGTTCCGACCGAAGCTATTTTGACATGGGAGTGTATATCATGAGTACTGCTCCGGTTAAAGTCCTGGAAATATTCCTGTTCGGCAGTATCGCATTGCATATGATTTTGGGGTTGTATCTGCAAATCCAAAATTGGATGGCGCGTCCCGTACGTTATGCCAAAAGCACAACTCGCAAACCTCGTTCTTCTCCAAATACATGATTTGGACGGGTGGGATCATTTTTATTTTCCTGTGCATCCACCTCATGAATTTTTACTTTTATAAGCACGGATGGCTCGGCCAAACTCCCGAGTCAATAGGTGTGAGTGCCTACGAGGCGACGGAAACGCACGCCAATCACAATTTCTACGACATTGCGCGCGTGGTTTTCGGCAATAATGTATATTGCATTTTATACATTGCGTTTATGGCATTGCTCTCATTCCATTTGATACATGCATTTCAAAGCGCATTCCAAAGTATTGGTTGGAACCACCCGACGTACACGCCCATTATCAAATGCGTAGGCTATATTTATTCGGTGGTGATACCGGTGGGATTTGCCGTAATACCGATTTATTTCTTATTGGGAGGAAAATAATTCATTTTCAATCTTCGATTGATTATTTTTCAATGCTTCGAGTAAGGTCAATCAAGAATCAAAAATCAAGAATATGATTAAGTTAGATGCAAAAATACCTGAAGGGCCGTTAGCCCAAAAATGGACAAATTATAAGGCGCACCAAAATTTGGTAAACCCCGCCAATAAACGCAAGTTGGACATTATCGTCGTCGGAACCGGACTGGCCGGCGCCGCTGCCGCTGCAAGTTGCGGCGAAATGGGTTTTAATGTACTCAATTTCTGCATACAGGACAGTCCTCGTCGTGCACACGCCCTTGCCGCGCAAGGAGGGATTAATGCTGCCAAAAATTATCAAAACGACGGCGACTCCATTTTCCGTCTTTTCTACGATACCATCAAGGGCGGCGACTATCGTGCTCGCGAAGGCAATGTGTATCGTTTGGCCGAAGTGTCGAACAACATCATCGACCAATGTGTGGCGCAAGGCGTTCCTTTTGCGCGCGATTACGGCGGGTTGTTGGACAACCGTTCGTTCGGCGGTGCGCAAGTGAGCCGTACGTTCTATGCTCGCGGACAAACCGGGCAACAGCTTTTGCTGGGCGCATACAGCGCATTGAGCCGCCAGATCGAAAAAGGCAGCGTGAAAATGTACACCCGCCGCGAAATGCTCGATGTGGTGCTTATCGACGGAAAAGCGCGCGGCATCATCGCCCGTAACTTGGTGACCGGCGAAATAGAAAAATATGCGGCACATGCCGTGGTGATCGCCACGGGAGGCTACGGCAACGTATTCTTCCTGTCGACCAACGCA
>JAVBNP010000235.1:0-11848 GCA_031551455.1 Bacteroidales bacterium
GGTTGAGAGACTGTTTCGACGAATCAAAAGATTCAGAAGGGTCTTCACTCGTTACGAAAAAACGGATATAATGTATATCGCATTTGTTATGTATGCTTTAATTATAGATTATATAAAATAGTGTTAACACGTCCTAGTTAACAAAAAAGATTGCAATGAGCGAATTATCGGAATCATGGACGGATCAATATCCGATTCATTCGTATGAAATCGATCAACATTCCCGGTTGTCGATTGTTTCAGCCGTCAATTATTTTCAGGAAAGCGCTTGGCGAAATGCCGATGCCATGGGATTCGGTTTTGAGGCGTTAAGCGAAAAAAACAGGTTCTGGGTATTGTCCCGCTTGTACATCGAAATGTATCGTTATCCGCTTTGGGGCGATACCGTGCTTTTGGAGACATGGCCGAAGGGAATGGAAAATTTATTTGCCTTGCGCGATTTTCGAATCAAAACTTACGACGGAAAAGAATTGCTCGGCGCGGGTACTACTGCATGGCTGATTATTGATGGCATGACCCATCGGTTGCAACGAGTCGATCATATTTGCGGCGACATGCCCTTTTTTCCGCAAAACGCCTTAGACCGACAACCCGAAAAAATTACGCTTCCCGAAACGCTGACATCCCGAACAAACATTGTTGCCGGCCACACGGATGTGGATATCAACAATCACGTTAATAATGTTTGTTATCTGAATTGGGCGATTAACTTTTTGCCGGTGAATCCGGAAAAACTAACCGTCCGTTCGGCGGAAATCAACTTTTTGTCGGAAGCCTTATTGCACAGCCCGATCGAAATACTGTACGGAAACATCGAACAAGACCGTTCGATTGTTTGCTCGTTGCGTCATCCGGATACGAAAAAAGAATACTGTCGTTGCCGGATAACCATACGGTAGCGAATATTACATTCGGATGCACGTTCCTCCGATCGATTCGCTTTTTAAGCCGTCGGGGCTGCAAATGAATATTTCCGCCACACCATTGCGCAAAGCATTGAACGCATTCTCGAGTTTGGGAATCATTCCCGCGGTGATAATTCCTTCCGCTTTATATTGTCGAAATAAATCCTCGTTCATAAAATCGATTACCGAATTATCGTCGTTGGGATCGCGCAATACGCCGTTCTTTTCGAAACAAAAAACCAATCGTACGCGATATGTCTCGGCTAAAGCAATCGCTACGCAGGAAGCAATAGTATCGGCGTTGGTGTTGAGCAAAGAACCTTGGCCGTCGTGCGTAATCGGCGCCATCACCGGAACCAAACCGGCATCGATAAGTTTGCGTAATATTTCGGCCGAAATGCACCCGGGATCAACATCACCAACGAATCCGTAATCAATCTCTTTGACGGGTCGTTTCCGAGCGGGAATAACATCCGCATCGGCGCCCGTCACCCCGATGGCATTGCAGGAATATTTTTGAAGCGCGGCAACCATGTTTTTATTGATAAGACCCGCATACACCATCGTTACGATATCCAACGTTTCGCGATCGGTAATGCGGCGTCCGTCCACCTTTTTTGGTACGATGTCCAATTTTTCCATTAATTTTTCGGCAAGTTTACCCCCGCCGTGCACCAATATTTTGCGTGAATTGCGCGCGGCAAAATCGCGCAATACGGTATCGAGTACCGACGGATTATCTATGACATTACCGCCTATTTTTATGAGTGTTAAAGATTCCGACATATACAATTTATAAGTTAAGATCCACGCGTCGTTCCATAAATTCAACGTTTCAAAAGTACGTATAATTCGAAAATAATTCGTTCCCGATAAAATGTCGATGCGTGAAATTACGATTCGATAGTCCCGAAGATCCGGCATTTTTTGTTAATATTGCCGTTCGTAATTCGGGGGTTGGTTTCCCGAAATCGGGAATATTCCCGCATACTCGGCATTTTCCTATGCAAAGTTTGGTTCGTAAGATTTTTCTGTCGGTCTTTTTTTTGTTGATTTGCGCAGCATTGAAGGCTCAATTTAATAGCCCGTTGGGACGAGATATTTGTCTTTCCGCGGAAAAAGACATGATCGCATCCGACGAAGTTTTTTTTTCTTCGTGGCGACCTTATTTGCAGGAACATATTGCGGTGGCAATTTCTCCGGCGTTGGCATGGAATCCGCCGACGGGTGAAGGGCAATCGTGGCTGCGGCGCAAGTTTTTTGAGGAAGACCTTTTTATTCGTCGCGATTCAAGCTATTTAATCTTTTTTAATCCCGTTTTCGATTTCGGTTACGGTATCGAGAAAGGGACCGATCGGAATCTTTTTGTCAACACCCGCGGGGTAAGAGCCGGAGCGCGTTTGGGAAAACATTTTGCTCTCGAGACAAGTATTTATGAAAATCAATCCGCCGTTCCCGTTCAAGTTGACGATTTCACCGCACGTTGGCTCGTTGTTCCCGGGCAAGGAAGAGCTCGCCGATTTAAAGATACCGGATGGGATTATGCCAATGTTTCGGGTTATGTTTCATGGACTCCGATTAAATCGCAAAACGTTCAATTCGGATACGGAAAAAATTTCGTCGGTGACGGGTACCGTTCGTTACTGTTGTCCGACAATTCGTTTGATTATCCGTATTTGAAATATACCTGTACGCTCGGGCGATGGCAGTATGTCCGAACGGTGGCTTCTTTCATGAACGTCGTTCCCAATCACGATATTTTCGAATATCCGAAAAAAACGGCAGGATTCGATTATCTGACGGTCGATATCGGTAAGCGATTGCAAATTTCGTTGTTCGAAAGTAATATTTGGCAAAATCCCGACAGTACGGGACGTTTTAAACCTTCGTTCGGTATTTTCAATCCCGTTATTCTTGTCAACACACTGTTTACTGCCGACAGAACCGACGTACATTCTTTGATCGGCTTAAACTTGCGGTATCTGCCGTTTAAAAATGTCGTGTTGTACGGACAACTTGCGTTTGACGATGTGATGAACACCGGCCGCAAATCGGGACTTCAATTGGGAGCCAAATGGTTTAGTCCCGTCGGAATTGACGGTTTGTTCCTGCAAGCCGAATACAACCAAACGGAAGAAGGAACTTATTCGTTTACGGAAAATACATCGATCTCGTATACGCATTACAATCAGGCAATCGCTCATCCGTTGGGGAATAATTTCAAGGAATTCGCGGCTTTTGCTTCATACGGATATCGAAGATTTCGATTCGAATATCGATTTAATTTTGCCGAAGAAAGAGATCACGATGCCGTCATTCCCAAAGAATTTGCCGTGTACGACAACGGCAAAAAGGTGGTATTTAATCATATTCAAGCCGTGTGGATGATGAATCCCCGCACAACGATGCAAATAGCCGCCGGTTATACCGACCGAAACGAAACATCGAAAATCGACGGGTTGCATACAGGGGTTTTCTTTGTTGCTTTTCGTACTTCTTTGCGTAACATATATTATGATTTTTAGCTTGATAAATCTAATGTTCGCATAACCCATGATCAGTTACCGACAAAACCCGGGCATTCTTCAATTTGAATCTTTCCGGGCATTCGAAAATATTGTTCATTTCACCACAACCCGACACGGCGGATGCAGCGTCGGAACGTTCGAATCGTTTAATTTGAGTTACTATTCGGGAGATGTAAAGGAACATACAGATATCAATCGCGGAAAATTATGCGAAGAATTGGAGTTGAAACCCGATATGCTGTTTGTCCCTTATCAAACGCACAAAGCCGGTATTGCGATTTTGGAGCAGGATTTTATGCTTGCCGAAAAAGAACAACAATGCGAAATGTTGCGGGAAAAAGATGCTTTGTTAACCTCCCGAAAAAATGTTTGCATCGCGGTATCGACGGCCGATTGCGTACCGATTCTGCTTTATGCCGCCGATCAACAAGTTATCGGCGCAATACACGCCGGTTGGCGCGGAACATGTTTGCGGATCGTTCAATCGGTTATTGAGGAAATGAAGAATCGTTACGGCTGCGATCCGACGAATATGTATGTCGCCATTGGTCCTTCTATCGGTCCGGATGCTTTTGAAGTGGGAGAGGAAGTATATCGGGCGTTTTGCGATACGGGATTCGATCCGAAATCCTGTTCGTTTATCCATCCCGTTACGGAGAAACATCATATCAATCTTTGGGAAACCAATCGCCGACAACTCTTAGAGTCAGGCGTTCTTCCGGATCGAATCGAAGTGTCCGATATTTGCACTTACCGACATTCGGATACTTTTTTCTCCGCAAGAAAGTCGGGTATTGTTTCGGGCCGAATGTTGACGGGAATTTGTTTGGTTTAATCGATACTTTGAAGTATTGTCCGCATTTGACGGAAGATATATTTGCGAAACTTGACTTATTTTTACGCAAAAACCCTCCGAAGAACTTGTCTTCAAAGGGTTAAAGTCGAATTAAAATCGGTGTAATCTCGATGAGGCGACGGAAAATACGTAAAAAGTATTTCTCAACCTTCCCGTTTTTCAAGGAAATTTTTGAATTCGTTATAATTTTCGAGAAGGCTCAAACGGCTGTCCGCTATTTTAATCGTATTAGTTTGATTTCCGGCAACCATCAAATGTTGATTTTCTCCGCATGCGGCCAATACCTTACCGTAATATGTCGTCAAATCGGTTTGCGATAATGTGGCAATCGAAAGCAAATCGCTGTTGGGATTCTTTTGCAAAATATCCGGCAATTCGTTCACGGGGAACGACGCTCCCAAATAAATAGTTTGATAACCACGCTTTTTAGCCATATAATTGCAGAAAATCAACCCGTTGTCCAGCCATTCGGTTTTGGGAAGGAACATGATGATCTTTCTATCCTTGGGTGTTTCCGAAGGCGGCAATCCGTCTATGGCAACGTATAATTTTTGCTTGTATAACGACGAGATGAAATTTATTTGAGCGATGGTTACCGAATTGGTTTGCCACAAATAAGCCAATCTTTTGAAGAAAGGAATAAAAATATTCATGATGGCTTCTTCAAATCCGAACTGCAGCACCAAGTGACCGAACATTTTTTCGAACTTTGCTTCATTCATATCAACCATGGTGAGCTTAAGACTTTCGATTTGATTCTCCAAATTGCTGTCCGCACCTTCGGACAATTGCAACACCGCTTCCGCAATCTCGGTATCGGATAATTTGGCGATTTTCGAAATTTTCAGTCCGTTATTATTCAATAAAGCCACGCTGAGAAGCTTGCGCAAATCCTTGTCGGAATATATTCTGATATTGGTCGGTGTTCTTTCCGGGTTTAAAAGACTATATCTTTGTTCCCAAATACGTATGGTATGAGCTTGAATACCGGTCAGGTTTTCAAGATCTTTAATGGAATAGGTTGGCATGACATCTTTTTTATTTAAGGTTATTTTACTAATTTTTAATATAAAACGATCTTATTTATATAATATTGTGTTTAATATACGATGTTTATTATAAAACAGGTAAATGCATTAAAATGTTCATGGTTTTTTTCTCAAAATAAACAATCCGTCACGATTTTGAATAATGGCTTTTTCAACCCGTGCGTCATTGCCGACGAAATCGTTAAATTTCCGTAATTGTTCGGTTGTTTCATCTTTGGAATTCGAATCGGCCACTTTACCGTACCATAAAATATTATCCGCCAAAATATACCCACCCGGATTTACCTTGTCGAATACCGCGTGATAATATTCCAAATACTGTTTCTTTGCCGCGTCAATGAACACAAGATCAAACCGGATGTCGAATGTCGGAATGATTTCGAGGGCATCGCCGACATACAAACTGATTTTATCCGTTAATCCGGCCTTCTCAAAAAAAGATGATGCCATATCCGCAATTTCATCATTTTGCTCAATGGTATACAATCGTCCGTTTTCGTTCAACCCTTCGGCCAAGCAGATGGCCGAGTATCCCGTAAAGGTGCCTATTTCGAGAATTCGATCGGGCTTTACCATTCGGCTGATCATGGCAAGCAACCGGCCTTGTTCGTGCCCCGAAATCATACCCGGATATAGCGCCTCCAAATGCGTTCGGCGATATACCTCTTTCAGTATTTCGGATTCCGGATCCAAATGAGTTGATATGTAATTTTCCGATTCGTTCTTTTTCATATACTTTACTGATAAGTCAGAAAACTCATATTTTTAAACACTCGATCGGCCGTGGCGCGCAAATTCTCGGCCTTCACCTCATCAATCTGCATGCAAATATCCCTCAACGTATCCGTTCGGTGATACATCAACATGCTTTTCCCGCCGGAAAGCATTTCGGCATCCCGATTATCCAAAGCCACGGCGAATTGTCCGGCAATTTGCCGCCGCAATTTTTTCATCTGCAAATCCGTTAGCGGAACCTCCCGAAGTTTAATCAATTCCTTTTCCACTTGGATTTTGCATTTTTTGAGGTTGCTTTTGTCGGTGGCAAAATAAATAAGAAACGCTCCGACATCGGAATACGGCGTATATGAAGCTTCCACGTGGTAAACCCAACCGTTGCGTTCGCGAAGCGACATATTCAGGCGGCTGTTCATTCCGGGGCCCGCCAATAAATTTGCCAACAGGCTCATTTCGACGCGGAATTTTCGGGATGAGTCGGGACACGCGGTTCCGATGATGCAATGTGATTGATGATTTTTTTTACCGACCGTTTTTTCGAACGGCATATATGCGGGCGGTGACGAACGGGTAACCGGTTCTTTTTCCTGCACAGGCGCCGTACCGAAATATTTTTCGGCATATCCGATCAATCGTTGGAACGGAATATTTCCTACCGACGATAAAACCATTTGATCGGCCCGATAATTACGAGCCGTAAATCGTTCCACCGCCGTTTTATCCAATCCGGCAACGGAGCGAATGGTACCCAACGTATTGCGTCCCAGCGGATGTTCGGGAAACAACAATTCGTCGAATTCGTCGAAAATCAATTCGGACGGATTATCTTTAGATGATTTTATTTCGTCGATAACCACTTTTTTTTCGACTTCAAGCGTTTTTTCGGTAATCCTGTGGTTAAAGGCAAGATCGCCGAACAATTCCAAGGCTCGGGCATAGTGTGCACTCAGAAAAGCGGCATGAATGCAGGTATCTTCTTTCGCGGTATAGGCATTCAATTCGCCTCCCACGTTTTCCATGCGACTGACAATGTGATGTGCTTTACGTTTAACGGTTTCTTTAAACATAAGATGTTCCGTCAAGTGAGCCGCACCGAATTCGTTAATTTGTTCGTCACGTGATCCCGTATTCATCATCAATCCGCAATACGCAACGGGAAAATCCACCGATCGGTGGATTAGTTGAATACCGTTGGTCAATGTATATGTCTCGAAAGGCCGTTCCGAAAAATCGACTTTAATTGACATTTCCGAAAAATTTATTTCGTGATACATTGGGATTAACCGTTATTTCGCGAATCTATTGCGTTTATTTTGTCGGGTTCGGTTTTGATACAAAAACTTCCATACCGATTCTACATCGGTACAAGGCCTGCTTTTTTCATAAACCGAATCCAAAAGAATTATTCTGCTTTTACCGGTGTAAAAACAGGCTGTTTTGTTCAAATAAGTTTTACAAATTCATACTTTTCGCCAAAGGCACCGCAAAGATATGCGGTTTATCTGAATTATCCGTCATTAAACGATTATTATCTCGATAAAAATTATGCTTTGCACCGTAATAAAATATTAAATGCATGATTATCCGTGTTTTTAAGCGGTAAACTTTTATTTCGTCGTATTGTTTTTATCGCAGTATCGTTGAAAAAAATCAAAAAATAACCAATATCATATCAAATAATACGGCTCGATAAGTTCAATAAAGCCGTTCCGAAGTCGAATCGACACGATTTTAGAATGTCAAATCGATTACTTCCACGCCGGGATGTTCGGCCGGATTAAACGTGAAAAATGAATCGGGCAATCCTCGAAGAATATCGTATTTACCGAACAGGAGCGTATATTGCATGCCGTCTTTCAAAAAAGCTTTCAAGTAGACTAATTGCGAAGTCGATTTTTCGACAAATATGCGTATGCGTGAATATTTGGTTGTTTTTATTTGTACCGGATACAAATCGATTTCGTACACTTGTCGGCCGTATTGCGTACTTTCTTTAACCAATTTGCTTTTGAAGTTTTTGGATGATAAATCGAAAAAGGTCCGAGGATCGAGCATCTGAACATCTTCATCTTTCTCGTTTGTGTCGGGACGGGTGACGTTAACCTCTTTGAGGTCCGGCATATATTGGTATATTTTCGCACCGTCGAAGTAAATGGTGTACTCGGGTATTTCCAATTTGTATTTATCGTTTTTCAACCAAATTTTTCCGCGCTGTTCGATTTCCGATTTATCTTGCAGTTGCGTAACGGTTGCCGAAAAGTCAACCGACAGTCCCGGATAGGTTTTGAATTTTGTCGTTAAATCGTCAATGATTTGACGTGAACGATTATCTTCTTGTCCGTATGCGTAAAACACGGAACAAAACAACAAAATGAAAACGTTGATCAAGTTCATATTCGTTTTATTGCGAAGTGGTTCTGCGATTATCGTTCGTGAAATCAATGGTACAAATGTACGAAAAAATCCTCTGAAATCAAACATAAAAAGAATAAAAAATAGAAAATATTAACCTCGAAAAAACATACTTTTGCATCATGGATGATTTTCGTGCAAAAATTAATACCTTATTTTGGTTTGACGGGAATCGAACCAAAAGGATTAAATGTGTCGGATTATTTCGCATGTTTTTTTGCCGAGTTTTTTTACCGGTCGTTTTCTTGTCCGCCTGTACGAATTCCGTTCCGCCCGCTCAATCCTTCTATTATTGGAAAACCGTTTTTCGGCTTAACGAGACGGAACTTCGAACGTTGACCGAATTGAACGTCAACAGACTGTATATTCGTTATTTTGATGTTGTTTCCGGCGATAAAATGCCGCTTCCAGACGCAACAATTGTTTTTAAGGATACTCTTCCCGCGAACATAGGCGTAATTCCCGTTGTTTTTATCGTTAATCGGGTTTTGGAAGAGCTGCCCGACGATGAGGTTCCGAAATTGGCCGAACGTATTTGGTCCCGAATCGAGCGCATCAATCACGCACACGAGATTGTCGATGTGCCCGAAATACAGATGGATTGCGATTGGAACGTATCCACGCGCGACAAGTATTTTTGTTTGTTGAATGCCATGCGCGATCGATGTCGTTTGGCAAGCAAACAATTATCGGTGACGTTGCGGTTGCATCAAATGAAATACCGAAAAAGTACGGGAATACCTTCCGCGGACAAAGCGGTGCTGATGTGCTACAATATGGGCCGAATGACCGAATATGATACCCGTAATTCCGTTCTCGATGCGGAAGAAGTTCAAAAATACATGACAGGCGTCGAACTTTATCCTCTTCCGACGGATGTCGCCTTGCCGCTGTTCGATTGGGGTGTATGTTTCGGCGGGCGACAATATCGCGGATTGATCAACGGGTTATGCGAAGCGGATATGGAGCAACCTTATTTCTCGAAAATCGCTCCGCATTTATATCGTGCGGACAGTGCCGTTGTTCTTCGCGGAGCATATATTCGCAGAGGCGATCAAATACGGGTGGAAAATCCTTCCGGTGAAGAAATAAAGCAAGTTGCCCGAATGCTGGCTTCTCGGATAAAATCGCCCGATCGTGTGATATGGTATCATTTAGATTCGTTACTTTTGCAAAAATATCCGCATCATGAACTTCAAGAAATGGGTAATCTGTTGCGTTAGCTTGGCAGTCGGTTCGGCGGCGGCTTACGTGCTGGCATGCGGTTGGTTTGTCGATCCGGATATGGCCTATGTGAGCTATTTTCGTCGCGACATACCGGATAAAAACAACTATTACTATAGTTATTTGAATTATTACGATGCAAGTGCGGACAAACAATCGGATAAGGAACTGAATGTCGCGGAATGGAAAAAGCATTTGGGCGGAAAGGTTATCGAAGCGGACATTGAAAGTTTACTGTACGGAATACCGTTACTCGAACTGCGTGATATATCCGAAAAAGCGAAAAAAGGCAAATGGAATCAAATCGGCGGAAATTGGTCCGAAAACGGAATGATGCGGCGAATTGTTCGTTTTCGGGACATGAATACGTTGGATTATCTGTTATACGCGAAAGCTTGCGAGCAACAAGCCGGCAAACGGACGGAAAGTTGGGATTACACGCCTCCCTTCGACATAAAAATACAGGATTCGTTGCTGCACCGAGGGCTTGAATTATACCACACTTCCCGAAACGAGTTTACCAAATTGCGGTATGCTTTTCAAGTTGTCCGGATGGCCTATTATTGCGATTACAAAGAAGATTGCGTGAATTATTACCGTGAGATGATCGAACCGGCAAAAGAATCGAAGGCATTGGCTAAATGGTGGGCCATGTCGTTTTATGCCGGAGCGGAAGAATCATCGATTGATGCGGCCTATTACTTTTCAAAAGTATTTGATCGTTGTCCGCGTTACGCCAATGAGGCAATGGCTTCCTATCGTCGGCTCGTCGATGACGTGGATACGGCGTTGGTGGTCGGCTTATGCGAAAACGATTACGAAAAAGCCGTGGTACATGCCATAACGGGATTTACTTGTTTTTATCCGACACTTGAGCCGTTGAAACACGTTCATGCGTTGTGCCCGGCAATTCCGTACATCGAAACGCTGCTTGTTCGCGAAATCAATAAAATCGAAGACGGTTTGAGTGCAACGCATGTTTTCGAAAACGATTCGATCAACCGAGATGTCGCGTTGCGTTATGCTCGCGAATTAAAGGATTTGGCCGTGCGTTACGCCGGATTGCGGGAAGTACAACATCCGGCGCTTTGGTATACTGCCGCAGCTTACTTGGCTTATTTGTCGGGCGAATACGAACAAGCATCTTTATTGGCCGACATTGCCGAACGGGAAACTCCCGAAGATAAAATAAAGGAACAATTGTTGACGGTACGATTGTTGATCGAAACCGGTTCCGGTCCGCTTAACGAAGAAACGGAAGCTCGCATATTACCCGGTTTGCGTTGGTTGCTCGACAAACATCGCGAAACCGATCCGTCGGATAAAAGTCAGGCATTTTTTGATCGCACCGTAGCGCACTATTTTGCCGAAAAATTACCCGCGATGTATTTGGCGGCCGATCAACCCGTAAAAGCTGCATTGTATACCGGCATTGCCGAGCGATATTCCGATTTTGCCCGCGAAAATTTCTTTGACATCGACGCATTTGCCGTGCTTGATCAACGGGCTTCCGTGGTTCAATTGGAGAAAATGTTACGGCAACTTTCGAATGCGGATAAGAATCTCACCGATTACGAAGCCTTTTTATACGAACAAAATCGTTTCGAGGATTATACGATACTTGAATTGGCGGGCACCAAACATCTTCGCGCGCTTCGTTTCGACAAAGCGGCCGAATGTTTCGAACGGTTGTCCGGAGCGTCCGAATGGTATCATCTGCCGTACGATCCGTTTGCCGAGCCGCCCGTTGCCGGAGGTAAAAATCAAAAGCAACCCGAAGATTTGTTGCCCGCTTCCAAATTGAGTTTTGCAAAAGAAATGGCTTCGTTGCAAAATAAGATACAAACCGACGAAAAACCTTTGCCCGAAGATTTGTTTCGTTATGCCGACGGACTGTATCAAATGAGCTGGTTCGGTAATTCATGGCAATTACTGGCTTACCGAAGAACGCACGGTGATGCCGAAACATGGATCAAAACATTCCCGGACGACGAGCTGTATCATTATTTTCGGTTGGATTTGTCAAGGGACATGTATATGCGGGCATTCGAACGTTCGCGCGACAAAAATTTCAAAGCACGTTGCCTCTTTATGTCATCGCATTGCTTTCAGATGAATATCTCGGATGTTTTTGAACGA
>JAVBNP010000092.1:0-12800 GCA_031551455.1 Bacteroidales bacterium
ATGCCAACGGTACAAAACTCTATTCTGCACGTATCATTCCGTTCAAGGGTTCGTGGATTGAGTTCGCCACCGACATCAACAGCGTAATGTACGCGTACATTGATCGTAAGAAAAAGTTGCCCGTAACGACACTTCTTCGTGCCATCGGTTACGAAAACGATAAAGACATTCTTGCCATCTTCGATTTGGCCGATGAAGTAAAAGTTTCGAAAACTTCGCTGAATAAAGCCATCGGAAGGAAATTGGCCGCCCGTGTGTTGAAAACTTGGGTGGAAGATTTTGTGGATGAAGATACCGGTGAAGTGGTTTCCATCGAGCGTAACGAAGTAATCATCGATCGCGAAACCGTTATCGAAAAGGAACATGTGGACATGATTGTCGAATCGGGTTCCGAAACCGTTCTTTTGCATAAAGAAGGACAAAACACATCCGATTTTGCCATCATATATAATACGTTACAAAAAGACCCCTGTAATTCCGAGAAGGAAGCCGTGTTGCACATCTATCGGCAGTTGCGTAACTCCGAGCCGCCCGATGAAGCAACCGCTCGCGACGTTATCGATAAGTTGTTCTTCTCCGATAAGCGTTACGACCTCGGTGATGTGGGACGTTATCGTATCAATAAAAAATTGAATCTCGAAATCCCTGCCGATACGAAGGTATTGACACGCGAGGACATTATCGAGATCATTAAATATTTGATCCAATTGATTAACTCGAAAGCCGACGTAGACGATATCGATCACTTGAGCAATCGTCGCGTTCGTACGGTAGGAGAGCAATTGGCCGGACAATTCAGCGTGGGACTTGCCCGTATGGCACGTACTATCCGCGAACGAATGAATGTGCGCGACAACGAGGTGTTTACCCCGATCGATTTGATCAACTCGAAAACTCTTTCGTCCGTGATCAATTCGTTCTTCGGTACCAATCACTTGTCGCAATTCATGGATCAGACCAATCCGTTGGCTGAAATGACGCACAAACGCCGTATGTCGGCGCTCGGCCCGGGCGGTTTGACTCGCGAACGTGCCGGTTTCGAAGTGCGCGACGTTCACTTTACGCATTACGGTCGTCTTTGTCCGATCGAAACGCCCGAAGGTCCGAACATCGGTTTGATTTCGTCGCTTTGCGTGTTTGCCAAGATCAATAATCTCGGTTTCATCGAAACGCCTTATCGTAAAGTCGAAAATTCGACCGTGGAATTGGACGATAAAGGGATTATTTATCTGAGCGCCGAGGAAGAAGAAGAAAAAACCATCGCACAAGCGAATGCCAAAATCGACAAGAACGGGCAATTTGTTGAAAACCGTGTGAAATCTCGTTTGAACGGCGATTTCCCCGTGGTCGAGCCCGAAGAATTGAACATGATGGACGTGGCGCCCAATCAAATTGCTTCGATTGCCGCTTCGTTGATTCCGTTCCTCGAACACGACGATGCCAACCGCGCGTTGATGGGTTCAAACATGATGCGTCAAGCAGTACCTCTCTTAAAAGCCGAGGCTCCGATTGTAGGAACCGGTATCGAACACACCGTGGCAAAAGATTCTCGTTTGCTGGTGGTGGCCGAAAAGAGCGGGGTTGTGGAATCCGTGGATGCCCGTAAGATCATTATTCGTTATGACTTGACGGAAGACGAGCTGTTCATGAGCTTCGATAACGATTTGAAGGTATACGAGTTATCCAAATTCGCCAAAACCAACCAAAATACGTGCATGAACATGCGTCCGATCGTGAAAAAAGGCGATCGGGTCGTCAAAGGTCAAATCCTCACCGAAGGATATGCCACCGACAACGGCGAATTGGCGTTGGGTAAAAACTTGAAGGTGGCCTTCATGCCTTGGAAAGGGTATAACTTCGAGGATGCGATCGTCATCAGTGAAAAAGTGGTGCGCGACGATGTATTCACATCATTGCACATTGATGAGTATTTATTGGAAGTTCGCGACACGAAACGCGGTTTGGAAGAGTTAACCTCCGATATTCCGAACGTGAGCGAAGAAGCAACCAAAAATCTCGACGAAAACGGTTTGATCATGATCGGCGCCCACGTGGAACCGGGCGATATTCTCATCGGTAAGATCACTCCGAAAGGCGAATCGGATCCTTCGCCCGAAGAAAAACTTTTGCGCGCGATATTCGGCGACAAGGCTGGCGACGTGAAAGATGCTTCGTTAAAAGCGCCCCCGTCATTGTTCGGTGTGGTGGTGGATAAGAAGCTTTTCTCGCGCAGCGTGAAAGATAAGAAAGCCAAAACCAACGAAAAAGCGATCCTTCAAAAAATTGAAGACGAGTTTGCCAAACAAGCCGACGAACTGAAAGCCAAATTGGTCGATAAGTTGATGGTGATGTTGAACGGTAAAACGTCGCAGGGAGTGAAGGATTATTATAATGTGGAAATCGTTCCGAAAGGTTCGAAGTTTGCCGCCAAACAGTTGATGGATATCGATTATACGAATATCAATCCCGGCAAGTGGACTTCGGACAAAACGCGTAACGATCAAATCAAAGAGCTTTTGCATAACTACATGGCTAAATACAAGGAAGTTGAAGCCGTGTATAAACGCAAGAAATATAATGTCACCATCGGCGACGAACTTCCCGCGGGAATCATACAGTTGGCTAAGGTATACATTGCCAAGAAGCGTAAAGTCAAGGTGGGCGATAAAATGGCAGGCCGTCACGGTAACAAGGGTATCGTATCGAAAATTGCGCGCGTGGAAGACATGCCGTTCCTCGAAGACGGAACTCCCGTGGATATCGTGTTGAACCCGCTTGGTGTGCCTTCGCGTATGAACCTCGGACAGATTTACGAAACCGTACTCGGTTGGGCGGGCGAAAAGCTCGGCGTGAAATTTGCCACCCCGATCTTCGACGGCGCTGAAACGGACGACATCAGCACTTGGACAGACAAAGCGGGAATTCCTCGTTACGGCCGCACATATCTCTATGATGGCGGCACGGGCGATCGTTTCGACCAACCCGCAACGGTAGGTATGATCTATATGTTGAAACTCGGCCATATGGTCGATGACAAGATGCATGCGCGTTCCATCGGTCCGTACTCGCTTATTACGCAACAACCCCTCGGCGGTAAAGCGCAATTCGGGGGTCAACGTTTCGGAGAAATGGAGGTTTGGGCGCTCGAAGCTTTCGGCGCCGCCAACATCCTGCAGGAAATCATCACCGTTAAATCCGACGATGTGGTGGGTCGTGCCAAAACGTACGAATCGATTGTCAAAGGCGAACCGATGCCGACACCTGGCGTACCGGAGTCGTTCAACGTTCTTCTCCACGAAATGCGTGGTTTGGGATTGAGTATCAATCTTGTATAAATTATGGATGATGAGTTATGAATTATGAATGTCTAAAGCACTCATAAGCCATAACTCATAATTCGTCACTCATAATTCATCACTCATAATTCATTATAGCGATGTCATTTAGAAAAGATAATAAAGCAAAGAGTACTTTTAAAAAGATAACGATAGGTTTGGCCTCTCCCGAAGAAATTCTCGAACGTTCGAGCGGCGAGGTGTTGAAACCCGAGACCATCAACTACCGTACGTACAAACCCGAACGCGATGGTTTGTTTTGCGAACGGATTTTCGGTCCCATCAAAGATTACGAATGCCATTGCGGTAAATACAAACGTATTCGTTACAAAGGCATTGTGTGCGATCGTTGCGGTGTGGAGGTAACCGAAAAGAAAGTACGTCGCGAACGTATGGGGCACATCCAATTAACCGTGCCCGTGGCACATATTTGGTATTTCCGTTCATTACCGAACAAAATCGGTTACTTGCTCGGATTGCCTTCCAAAAAATTGGATGCCATTATTTATTACGAACGGTATGTGGTTATCCAACCGGGTATTAAGGCCGTTGACGGTATCAAAGCGTTGGATTTTCTTACGGAAGAGGATTACCTCGACATTATGGAAAGTTTGCCGAAAGAAAATCAAATGCTCGACGACGACGATCCCAACAAGTTTATCGCCGAAATGGGCGCCGAAGCTCTTTGGAAAGTATTGAGTCGTTTGAACTTGGATGAACTTTCGTACGAACTTCGCCACAAAGCAAGCATCGAAACGTCACAGCAACGTAAGGCAGATGCTTTGAAACGTTTGCAAGTAGTGGAAGCTTTCCGCGAATCGGTTGAGGTGAACAAGCCCGAGTGGATGATTTTGAAGGTAATTCCCGTCATCCCGCCCGAATTGCGCCCGTTGGTTCCCTTGGACGGCGGTCGTTTTGCCACGTCCGACCTCAACGACCTGTATCGTCGCGTGATTATCCGTAACAATCGTCTTAAACGATTGATGGAAATCAAAGCGCCCGAAGTGATTTTACGAAACGAGAAGCGTATGTTGCAAGAGGCTGTCGACTCGTTGTTTGACAACTCGCGCAAAGCCAATGCGGTGAAAACCGACGCTAATCGTCCGCTCAAATCGTTAAGTGACAGTTTAAAAGGGAAACAGGGACGTTTCCGTCAGAACTTGCTCGGTAAACGTGTCGACTATTCGGCGCGTTCGGTGATTGTGGTAGGTCCCGAATTGCAATTGCACGAATGCGGTTTGCCCAAAGATATGGCCGCCGAATTATATAAGCCGTTTGTTATCAGAAAATTGATTGAACGGGGAATTGTCAAAACCGTTAAATCGGCGAAAAAAATCGTCGATCGTAAAGATCCCGTGGTTTGGGATATTCTCGAAAACGTATTGAAAGGTCATCCCGTGTTGTTGAACCGTGCTCCCACGTTGCACCGTTTGGGTATCCAAGCGTTCCAACCGAAATTGATCGAGGGGAAAGCCATTCAATTGCACCCGTTGGTATGTACGGCGTTCAATGCAGACTTCGACGGCGACCAGATGGCTGTTCACGTGCCGCTCGGTAATGCCGCCATTTTGGAAGCGCAATTATTGATGTTGGCTTCGCACAACATTTTGAATCCCGCCAACGGCGCTCCGATTACCGTTCCTTCTCAGGACATGGTGTTGGGGTTGTATTATATGACCAAGGAACGCAAAGGCACACCTGACCGCAAGGTGAAAGGTGAAGGGCTTATTTTCTATTCGCCCGAAGAAGTGACTATTGCGTACAACGAAAAACAAGCCGACCTTCATGCCAAAGTGAAGGTACGTACCAAAACGGTCGAGAACGGTCAACAAGTTACCAAGATCATTGAGACCACCGTTGGACGTATTATCTTTAACGAGGTAGTTCCCGAAAAAGTGGGTTTCATCAATGACGTGTTGACGAAAAAATCGTTACGCGACATCATCGGAACAGTATTAAAAATGACGGGAACGGCTCGTACGGCCCAATTCCTCGACGATATCAAGAATTTGGGTTATCGGATGGCATTCCGCGGAGGCTTGTCGTTCAACCTTGCCGATGTGATCATTCCCGAAGAAAAAACCGATTTGGTAAACGAAGGTTACGTGCAAGTAGAAGAAGTGATGCAAAACTACAATATGGGTTTCATCACTAACAACGAGCGTTACAACCAAATCGTTGACATTTGGACACATACGAATGCCAAATTGACCAAGATCGTGATGGATCGTTTATCGGCCGACAATCAAGGTTTCAATGCGGTATACATGATGTTGGATTCCGGCGCCCGCGGTTCGAAAGAACAAATTCGTCAGCTGTCCGGTATGCGCGGATTGATGGCTAAACCGAAAAAATCCGGTTCGGCGGGACCCGAAATTATCGAGAACCCGATTTTGGCAAACTTCAAAGAAGGGTTATCGGTTTTGGAATACTTTATTTCGACACACGGTGCACGTAAAGGTTTGGCCGATACGGCATTGAAAACGGCTGATGCGGGTTATCTCACTCGTCGTTTGGTCGACGTGTCGCAAGACGTGATTATTACGGAGCAGGATTGCGGTACGCTTCGAGGTCTTTTGGCCACGGCCAACAAGAACAACGAAGAAGTGGTGCAATCGCTCTACGAAAAAATATTGGGACGCACCACGGTGCATGACATTTTCCATCCGTTGACGGGTGAGTTGATTATTGCATCGGGTGAAGAAATCACCGAAGAAATTGCTAAAGTAATCGAAGAATCGCCGATCGAACAAGTGGAAATCCGTTCGATGTTGACATGCGAATCGAAGAAAGGCGTGTGCGCGAAATGTTACGGACGCAGCTTGGCTACCGGTCGTATGGTTCAGATGGGTGAGGCGTGCGGCGTAATTGCTGCTCAGTCCATCGGCGAGCCGGGGACGCAGTTAACGCTCCGTACGTTCCACGTAGGGGGTGCCGTTGCAGGTATCAGCAGTGAGGCAAACTCCATCATTGCACGTTACGACGGAGTCGTCGAAATCGACGAATTGCGTACCATCGATCGCATTAATGATGCGGGAGAACAAGAATCGGTGGTGCTCGGACGTTCGGCCGAATTGCATATCATCGACAAAAATACGGGTATCACATTGACCACTCAGAATATTCCGTACGGTTCGCATCTTTTCATCAAGAACGGCGAAGAAGTGGAAAAAGGCAAATTGATTTGTCGTTGGGATCCGTTCAGCGCGGTAATTATTTCTGAAGTGTCGGGAAAAATATCGTTCGACAGCTTGATCGACGGGGTTACGTTCCGTGAAGAGACCGACGATCAAACCGGTTACAGCGAAAAGGTGGTTATCGAATCGCGCGATAAGCAAAAGAATCCCGCTATTCGTATCGTCGGTGACGACAAGACCGTTCTTTCGTCGTATAACATGCCGGTAGGCGCTCATATTCAAGTAAAAGACAAAGAAAAAGTTTCCGCGGGCGACATCTTGGTCAAAATTCCGCGGGCAATCGCCAAATCATCGGGCGACATCACCGGCGGAGGCGGTTTGCCGCGCGTAACCGAATTGTTCGAAGCGCGTAATCCGTCGAATCCCGCCGTGGTTTCCGAAATTGACGGCGAAGTATCGTTTGGTAAGGTGAAACGCGGTAATCGTGAAATTTTGGTTACATCCAAATCGGGTGAGACGAAGAAATACATGGTGCCGCTCAGCAAGCAAATTTTGGTTCAAGAAAACGATTACGTGAAAGCCGGTATGCCGCTTTCGGACGGTGCCATTACTCCGTCGGATATCTTGGCCATCAAAGGTCCCACGAAGGTACAGGAATACATCGTGAACGAAATCCAAGATGTATACCGTATGCAGGGTGTGAAGATCAACGACAAACATTTCGAAGTAATCGTGCGTCAGATGATGCGCAAGGTCGAAATTGTCGATCCGGGTGATACACGGTTCCTCGAAGGTCAAATCGTGGATAAGTGGGAATTCATGAACGAAAATGATTCCATCTACGGTAAAAAAGTGGTGATGGATGCGGGCGATTCAGCGCTTCGTCCGGGCCAAATCATCACGGTGCGTAAGCTCCGCGACGAGAATTCGGTATTGAAACGCCGTGATGCCAAAGTTATCGAGGCTCGCGACGTGGTGCCTGCCACTTCGTATCAAATCCTTCAAGGGATCACTCGTGCCGCACTGCAAACGCAAAGCTTCTTCTCGGCGGCTTCTTTCCAGGAAACAACCAAAGTGCTTAACGAAGCGGCCATATTCGGCAAGGTGGACGATCTCGAAGGACTCAAAGAAAACGTATTGGTGGGACATCTCATCCCGGCCGGTACGGGTATCCGCGATTATTCGAAAATCATTGTCGGATCAATGGAAGATTACGATAAACTGAAAGCAACCAAGGTATACAGTACCGAGGAAGAAGAGGAAGTTGAACAATAACTGTTCGGTTTTCGATAGACATTAAAAAACCCCGATATGATTACATATCGGGGTTTTTTAATGTCTATCGGCAGTCGGATTTTAATCCGCTTGTTCTTGGTGGTATCGAATGGCGCGATTCACGAATTTGTTGAAGGGAAGCATGTGTTTGAATACGCGAACGCTTTCCTCGAGCAATCGGTCGCCGAGAAGCATTTTTTCGTCAACATGTCGGTAAAACGAGTAATTCTTGCGTTTGATCAAGTCGATGTCGGGAAAATCTTTGGGAAAACCTTTAGGTACGGTACGCAACATCTCGTTGTCGAACCAATGAAAGGTTGAAGAAAATTCCGGACTTTCGATGATGGCTTTATATTCCTCCGAATGTTCGTATATGTCCGTTCTGATGCCTTTTAAGGTGGCGGCATCGGGGGCATATACGCCTCCCGCCCACATCGATCGGTTGAGATAACCGGCATCCGCGGGCTCGATGTGGAAATAATAACCGCACAATTCGCTTTTGCGCCCCCCTTTGGAGATATAAGCGCCGAAATGATTTTTGTATGGTGTTTTGTCGGGCGAGAAACGAACATCGCGATAAATACGGTATACGCAATCCTTGGCGGTTATCGGGCCTATTTCGGGATCGAAAACGCGTACTTCCGCAATCAGACGATCGATAAAATTATCAAACTCGGTTTTCGCCTTTAAATAATCGTTGCGATGCGCATCAAACCATTCTTTGTGATTATTGGCGATCAACTCTTTGAGAAAAGAAATACTTTTTTGAAGCATATTGACGTTATTTTGAACTTTTGAGATTTTACTATTCGATGAAGTGCCGCGTAAAATAAACCGGACTTTATGATGCATCAATGTCGTAGGACTCCGTTTTGATGCCATGCAAAAATAGCTTTTTTCGTTATGTAATGCATACGTTGTTTATAACTCCGGATTGTATCGATTTTCCGCCAAATCACATTACCTCTTATTGATGAAATTTTTAAAAAATGATTCCCTGTAAAAATCTCCGACGGCAATTTCGTACAATTTAATAAATACATCGTTATTGTCGAATGAATCGATTTGTTCCGCATTGACGATGTAGGAACGGTTAATCCGAAAAAAAACATGTTGAGGCAGCATGTCGTATATTCCTTTCAGATTCAGATGCGTAATGATGCGTTGGTTTTCCAATTGAATGATCACATAGTCTTTCAGACCCTCAATGAAAAGAATATCTTTCAGATTGACTTTAAAAAAGCGGCGATCGGATTTTACGAAAATGAAATCGGGAGCCGCATTTTCAACGACCTTCTTTTCTTCGGAAATCAATAAGGCGTGGTACGCTGCGGCTTTTTCCACTGCCCTCTTGAACCGTTCGGAATTAATCGGTTTTACGAGATAGTCAACAGCATCTACTTCATAACTGTCAAGCGCGAACTCCGCAAAGGCGGTTGTGAATATGACCAATGTTGTTTGAGGAATGCTTTTGGCAAACTCCATTCCGTTAATCCCCGGCATTTGTATATCCAAAAACACCAAATCGACGTTATTGTTTTTCATGAAATCGGCGGCTGCTTCGGCGCTGTTGAAGCTTCCCGCCGGTTCGAGGGTCGGGATTTCCGCCACCAATTTTTGCATTCCTTTACGTGCAATGGGTTCGTCATCAACAATAATACACGTCATAACTTTAATCGTAAATTAACGGTGTAAACTGACGCTTCATTATTTATTTGCAATGAATATTGATCGCCAAACAGCAAATCAAGCCGTCTTTTGATATTGGCCAATCCCAACCCGCCTTCTTGTTTTTTTACCGGACGAGTCGGTTTTGAATTGGTACAGGTGAATGATATTTCGTTATTTCGTACGCCGAAATACACGTGAATATACGACTCGGTCTCGCTGGCACTGTGCTTCACGGCATTTTCGACAAAAGGAATGAACAGCAACGGCGGCAATTGAACGTTATCGATATCTCCTTCTTTCGATAAAACGGTATCGAATTGGTCGCGACGAGTCTTTTCCAATTCAAGAAAATCATTTAAAAAGGCAATGTCTGCACTTAAAAATACGGTTTCTTTCATGCCGTCATTTATTTGATAACGCAACAAATCGTTGAGTTTTGTCAATATTTCCGATGCAACCGTAGCATCTTCATGTACCATAATATTGGCGTTGTTCAACATATTGAACAGGAAATGAGGGTTGATTTGACTTTTGAGATAGGTCAACTCCGATTGTAATGTCGCCGATTCCAATTCGCCGATGTGTTGATTTTGCGCTGCTTTGTATTTAAAAAGGAGCAACGTTGACGTGCCGGCAATAAAAAGTCCGAAACTGAGAATAAACGATGTAATGCCCAACAGTATTTCCGATAAACTTATCGGTTCGAAATGATCAGCCGCGGAAGAGGCCATACTTTGAAGCATTCCCAAGCTGCATGCGGCAAACGCCGTTAGTCCCGCTATTGACAAAATGTATTTTATCATTTTATTTTTCAACAGGAACCGCGGAACCAACAGGTACATATTTAAATAGATAACCACGTCGATCAACACGGCATAAATAATCCAAACGCCGAAAGGCTGGGGGCGTGTTTCGTTCGGATCGTCCCAAAATACATTGACGGCAATACCGAAAACAAGCAATTGCAACAACAAATGCCTGTAGATCCTGTATTGAGGATCCAGAAGCAATGCGGAAATCCGGTTATCCGTTTTAACGAACATGGCTTGAAAGGATTAATTGCAGTTCAACGGTATCTTCGGTTACAAAAAGCCGACAGGCTTCTTTGTAGAGTATTCGCAATCGTTGTTCGACCATCGAAAAATCGGTCTCGGACAACGTGATATCATCTGCCCGACAGCCGAAACGTATGTTGTTGTTATCGATGTTTAAGGCTATATGCAATGCTGCATGTTTGTTTTGGTCACGAATTTTCATTAGTGTTTTTTGCACTAAAGGAATGAGTAACAGCGGCGAAATAAGCAAATGTTCCGTTTTCCCTTCCACATGCAAGCTATATTTAAAGTCGTCGGCATACAATTGTTCCAGTTCCAAATAATTGGTTATGAATTGAATGTCCGCATTCAGAAAAACTTTCTCCCTGTTGCAATCATACAGTTCGTATCGTAACAATTCACTTAACCGAAACTGTATGTTTGACGCCTTTTCGGCATTGGTTTTTGCCAGCACGGAAGCAGTATTGAGGATATCAAATAGAAAGTGAGGATTGATTTGCTCTTTCAGTCGATCAACTTCCGATTGAAGGAGTTCGCTTTCCAAACGGTTAATCCGCAAGTCGTCTTCCGTCCATTGTTTTAACAAAACGGTCATTGAAATCCCGGCAATGCAGATGGTGTTCAAAACAAAATAAGAAATGTTATCGTAGATATTGGTTTGGGCGTAAGTGAGTCGGCTGTTCATGAGCGAAAATCCCGCCCATTCCGTAAACAACTTGCCCGCAAGCAACAACAACATTAAGAGAAAGAATACCACCAAATACAAGACATATTTTTTTTTCAACAGGAAGCCGGGAATCAATACATACAGGTTAAAATAGACCGCCGCCAAATACAATCCCCAAAAAGCCGAGCCCAATAAATAAATTGAGTTGCCCAAAACGGAACCATATTGTTGAAATTCTTGAAAAATATGATTGAACGCAATGATTGCCAGTGCCGTAATTAAAAGCAAATGTCTCAAGACTTTGAATCGGGGAGCGAATAAAATGTCGTATGATAGCGAATATTTTGCCATTGATCGATGATGTTCTTTTTTTTCCGAAGGTACGACTTTTACGTCAAAAATGATTTAGAATTCCAGTTTGTAACTCACATTGAGCAATGACGTAGCGCTCCTTTTAGGCTCGATAACGCCGGTATTCAAATTATATTCGTGCCCGTAATATTCTTGATATTGGGTCGCATTAATGCCTTTGATCGCAAATTCGTGGGCCGTTTTTTTCCGGTTCATACGATAACTGACGGTATAATTTCCCAAAAACATGGGTGAGAATTGTCGGCTGTATGCATGTGTTTCATCATATTGGACTTTTTTGTCGGGATGGGCCAACGAAGCCTGTTCTTCAACGGGCGAATATCGGTCGCCGCCTTGTATCGTCACTTTCAAGTTAATTCCCAATACGTTTTGTTTATTGCGTCCCAGCATCCATTCCTTACCGATCAATCCGTTGATAATAAAGTTTCGGTTGAATTTGGTGTTGTGCCAAACGCCGCCGCCGCAATACCAGGAATCGAATACGGATGCCGTTATCATGTAGTACAGACCCTTTGTCAAATATTTTTCCAACGTAAAATCGATACCCAAATTTCGTCCTTTCCCGGTATTAACCAGCGATTCTTCCACATAAAAAGTACTTCGGTTGAGAATGGAATAGGAGCTGTCCGCTATTACCGGAACATCATACAGATATTGGAAGTAAGGCTCTATCCGAAAATTTGTGTTGTCCGATATTCGGAAATTGTAGGATAACATCACATGATGTGTTTTCACGAAATCGAGATTTTTGTTCACCAGCTTACCGCTGCCGTCTTTGGCTTGCACGAAATACACGTCCGTTTTTTCCATGCGACTGTGCAAACCGTAAGCAAGCGCCAAAGAACTTTTTTCCGATGCCTGCCATTTAATGCCTGCCCGCGGTTCGATGGTCCAATTGTTATTAAGCACAAGCCATTGTCCGCTGATGCCGAGTGTCATTGAAAGATTATTGCTCAAATCGACGGATGAGCTTGAATAAACGGCGATCAGATTCGTATTACCGTTTCCGCTTGATATGGTTTGCAACGGTTGTGTATCAAACGGTGATACTTTTAAATCCATATCATATGACATGTTGGTCATTGTAAATCCTGTTTTATTTGTATGTCTTGAATTGTATTTGCGATTGTAGGACGATGTAAACACCAAATTGACGTAACGACTGTCGAAGTCGAGATAACGACTTGCGTTCAATTGATTGTCGTAAATATCTTCCCAAGCATCGTTTTTGGCAAAGGTGGTTGCAAGTGTTGTCCTCAAGTAAGCGTCGTTTTCAAAAAAATAACGA
>JAVBNP010000095.1:0-3280 GCA_031551455.1 Bacteroidales bacterium
GACAGCCTCAGCGAATAAGCCGCCTGCAAGGTGGCTGCCAGCTTGGCGTTGTCCCACGGCTTGACCGCAAAGTCGCTCGCGCCTTCTTTCAGCGCTTTCACCGCCAAATCGATGTCGGCATAAGCCGTAAAAAGTACCACGGGAAGATCGGTATCGTATTTCTTGATTTCCGACAGCCAGTAGATTCCTTCGTTACCGGAATTGATGCCTGCCGAAAAATTCATGTCCAGCAAAACGACATCGGGCGACAATTCTTTCAGTTTCGCCGGCAGTTGGTTGGGAGTAGTCAACAAGTGCACCGACCCGAAATAATTTTCGAGCAAAATACGTAATGCGCTTAATACGTTTTTGTTATCATCGACGACCAAAATGCATCCTGTATTCATTGCAAATTTTATTGAATCAACAAAGTTTAACTTAGCGCGCCAACACTTTTTCGTACGCCATGCGGGCATTGCCGTCGTACATGATCTCGCCACAGTAAGTGAAGCCCGTTTTTGCCAATATCTTTTGCATGTACAAGTTGTCGAAATTGGTATCGACACGGAAACTTTGCACGTTCCGGCCGCGAGCCAATGCTTCCGTCTCTTGCATGAACAGCGCGCCTATTCCGCGTTGTTTCATTGCGACAGCGACCGCTAACCGATGAACAACCACATACGGCAAGTTGGTAAGCCATTTTCCTTCAATGGTTTCGTATGCAGGCTCACCGTCGAAAACGACCGCCGCGTATGCGATAACATTGTCGGCTTCGCACATCACGTAACCGTAGCCTTTTTCGACATCATCCGCAATATTTTCGACGGCAGGATATCCGGTTTGCCATTGCATGCTGCCCCGCAAGCGCATTTGTTCTTTGGCTTGCAGGATGATTTGCCAAATTTGTTCGGTATCCCGCTTTTCGGCTTTTCGAAACAACATGGGTCAGCGACAGATCAAATGCCAAATAACGCCGAACTTGTCTTCTACCGTTCCAAACATCGGGCTGTAGAATGTCGGAGCAAGATCCATGTGTATTTTGCCGCCGACTTTCAATATATCGAAAGCTTTTTGAACTTCTTCTTTCGAGGAAAGCGGTACCGAAAGCGAAACCATATTGCCGGGCGCGATGCCTTGCGTGGTATCGCCGATCCACACCGGAGAGCCGTTGATGGTCATTTCGGCATGCATCACGTAATGGTCCGTTTCGGGCGGAAAATGAGATTTCATTTCGGCGGGCATGTCCTTAAACAATGCCACCTGCTTATTTTGTATATCGAAAGCCTTTTCGTAAAAGGCAATAGCCTCGCCGGCTTTCCCCGCGAAATTGACGAACGGAATAATCATAGTTTTAAAATTTATTGCGGTAAAATTACTCGGTGTTTCCGATCGGCACTTATGATCCGATCGTTATATCGAACAAAGATATAGATTATCATGCACATTTCGGATAATTTTTCAGCATTCATTCAATCAATTTGAGTCGCCGTCGATTATGTTTTGAAAGTTTGAATTACGGCTTTATCCGGCCGATGATCATAACGAAAAGATACAACCCTTTATTTGTTCTCCTCTCACAAAAATGCATCCCGTACATACTTCGTTTTTGCAAAATTATTACACCGCTTGGTATGTCATCAAAAACAAAAACGATAAATTCATTGTTACATATACCTCATAATGAACACACTTTAATAAAACGAAAATCGATTTTTGTTTTGTAATTCAGACACTTATTGCAAAAACAAGATTTGAAACGTGCCGACTTATTCTCGGGCGCAAATTTTCATAAATAGTCGAATTTTGATGGAAGAAGTACACGTATTTGTCAAGTTTTTAGAATTGGTTCAAAAGCATTCCGATACTGAACATGGTATTGAGTTCTATGCCGGGAAATTGGATGTAGAGCCAAAAGAACTTTCGCGCATCATTTGGGAAAAAAGTGACAGCAGTTTTTCGGATTGGATAAAAACAAAGGAGCGAAAACAACTCGAATGAATTGTCGTCACATCTTCCGATCCTTTTCGTCTAATCGGATTAATCGTGTTAATGATTCGATTTTTCCCGAATGTGTAATGATGTAATCGACCATGTTGAACCAATTGATGCATTCGTCGAGGATGACGGAATCGCCGGTGACCACGTAAGGCAGATTTTTCAATTCGGCATCGGGATTTCGTACAATATTCACGGTTACCGGAATATTCCATTGTTCCTCGTAAATTTTCGTTTTCAGCCGGCCCGAATTGGAAACGGGCGCATCCAACAGAAACACGATTCCGGCAACGTTTAATTCTTCGGCGGCTTGTCGGACCATGGAAACGGCCGTTGCGGTGTGCGGAATGACACTGTATGTTCCGCGAAGCTCGGCCAAATCGCGAATACATCCGTCTTGCCCTCGAAACAACATCCCATCGGAAATCGCCACTTCGAGCGCGATGATGAGATTGAAACCGTCGATATTCAATACTTTGCCTTCCACTTCCGTCAGTTTCAAACATTTCCACTCGCGTTCCGAAAGTTGTCGCGATGACGAAGTGCTGCGTGTCAATGCCAATATTTGCCGTGCCGACAGTTGATGATGGCAACCGACGAATGTTGCGGCGCTTTTCATCGGATAGCCTCTGTCTAACAGAAATCGCAATTCCGTTTGCGCCCGAAGCAACCGTTCGATCCAAGGCGGCGCAAACATCTTGTCGTCCTTGTCAGTCAATCCTCTGATACGTGTTTTTTCGGTCATTTGCTTGCGGTTGATCGTTTTTTGCGCATTTTGGCTTTCTTCTTCTCCGACTTTCTCAGTTCATCAACTTCTTTCCAAAACCGTTGTTCCCAATCTTCTCCATTTCTGATTTTCAGCAACATGTTATTGAAGTTGTTGTGTGTGCTGTATTCAATATTGCCGTCGCATCCGTGAAACTCCCAATTGATCCCGTATTTCCGTCCGTGGTTTTGAATCAAATTATCATAAGGTAAAAAGCCGTATTCATGGTTGATCAGTATGGTCGTCGTGTCGTTCTTGATTTTTTCGATGTCGACAAGTTCGAGGCATACCACGCGGGTGGTATCAGTGTTAGCATTTGCCGTGTATTCCACAGTTTTGGGCTTGATGTACGGATAACGAAATCGCACCGTGCATTTCGCTCCTTTGTCCGATTCGGGCAATCGGAAGAATCCAAATATATCTGTAGGTATTTTGACGGAATCTCCCGTCGAATCGATGACGTATATTTCGACAAGAGGCGGATGCATGTTCAATTCGCATAAAACAACGAACCCGCGGATTGAAACTTTTTCCTGCGCC
>JAVBNP010000277.1:0-7462 GCA_031551455.1 Bacteroidales bacterium
CTTTGCCTTGCTGAATAATCATATCGAATACGGAACCGTTACCGACAGGTTGGGCACGGGTGAATTGAACAGGTTTGATAGTAGTTTTAAAGTACCCAAAATAAGCAATCCCGATGAAATCATCACTACCAAAAATGGGGGGTTTGCTATTACTGAGTCTGTAAAATCGGGTGATACGATTAGTTTCATTGGCTTTAACTTTACCCAAAAACAATATAGTTTCCTGAAAGAATTTGATAACCAGACCACCAGTGGCTATGTTTTTCAGGATAATATTTATGACAAATTGAAAATCCCATCTAATTTACCCACCAACATTGAACCTGCCGACAAAGCCGCAGGATATTTCTTTATCCATTCGGTGTCGAGGATTAGCAAAGTATTTGAAGAATAATGTTTTAACTATCAAGAATTCCTATCGGGTTTCCTAACCGGGCGGGCAGGTTAAAACCCGATATAGGTTTTGACATGTTTTCCGGAAGATTGTGAATTATTGACGAGCTTCATTTTCGGAATTAAAAATACGAAATACGGAGATGCGTTGTTCCGTTTTGCTTGCATACTCGTCGTACTCGAAAAATCGTTAAAGAAGCGGTGGCGACGGTTGTGTTGCGGGTTTCGAAAGTTTCTTCATTCGCCATAACAAGCATATGCAAATGGTCGTCGTTATGATGGTTACGGGTATGGCGCTCCAAGCCGAGCCGAAATCGGAAATTTCTTCGGACAGATAGCCTTTGTTGATCAAAAAAGAGGCAACAACGATTAATGCATTATTGACAAAATGAGCAAAAACGGGTACCCAAATAGAGCCCGTCCATACAAATAGGTAACCGAACATGACGCCGAGCAACCAACGCGGAAAAAATCCGTAAAACTGTAAGTGCATCATGCTGAACAGGAAACCGGCAATGATGATTCCCGCATGAATGTTTCCCGTCCATCGGATAAAAATCTTTTGTACGACCCCTCTGAAAATCAATTCCTCGCTCAATGCCGCCAACCCGGCCATCATAAAAAGGTTAAAAAGCATTCCGCCGATGGTATTCGTTCCCAAAAATAATTTGGTGGTTTCGGCCGCGGCATTTTCGGCGTTGCGCAATTTTTCTTCCAACCACGATAAGCTTTCGGGAAAAACGATCATGTCATTGAGCGATGCCCGCAGAGTCATGAACGGAATAGCCGTTAACATGATTAAAAAGGCCAAACCGAAGCGACCGGCGGGCGCTATCCGACGAAAACCGAAATATTCGGCGGCACTGCCCGAAAACAGGTATCCCAGAAAGAGAGCGGGTATGATAAAAAGAGAAATACCTTGTATCGTTTGAAAATAACGCATCAAGTCAAGGTTTTTCCCGATCTCCCCGGTTTGCATCATTTTCATGATGTCGGGCAACGAAATGTCAAAAAAAAGCGGAGCAAACAATATGCCGATGAAAGAGAGCAGCAAATTGCACGCAATCATGGCGAAAACCGTAAGAATAAGCTGTGTGAAGGGTGTGGCTTCCGAAAAAAGACCTTTTCGCATTTTTTTAGTTTCAGGGTTCAAGGTTTAAGCTGAAAGTTGAAGAAAGAAATAACCCCGAATTTCATACTTAAAAACCGAAACTCAATTTTATATTATTTTTGCAAAAATACAAAAACAAATCCGGTAAATGCAAATTGGTACTATTGATTTGGGACAAAACCCTTTGTTCCTTGCTCCGATGGAAGACGTCACCGATCCGTCGTTCCGATATATTTGTAAACACTTCGGCGCCGACATGATGTATACCGAATTTGTTTCGTCCGACGGATTGATTCGC
Organism: Bacteroidales bacterium; assembly: GCA_031551455.1. Taxonomy (GTDB): domain Bacteria; phylum Bacteroidota; class Bacteroidia; order Bacteroidales; family UBA4181; genus JAIRLS01. The sequence continues at coordinate 1,803 of JAVBNP010000277.1, forward strand.
GATGCCCGAAAAACACTTAAAAAGTTGGAAATCGAAGAAGCGGAACGGCCCATCGGTATTCAGTTGTACGGCCATCTTATCGATGCGATGGTTCAATCGGCGCGTATTGCCGAGGAAGCCCGCCCGGACGTGATTGACATTAATTTCGGCTGTCCCGTGCGCAAAATCGCCACGCGCGGCGCCGGTGCGGGGATGCTTTGCAATGTTCCGCTTATGGTTGAAATGACCAAAGCCATTGTGGAGTCCGTAAAAATTCCCGTAACCGTGAAAACACGTTTGGGGTGGGACGAGGATAGCAAGAACATTGTCGATATAGCCGAGCGATTACAAGATGTCGGCATTGCGGCCATCACCATTCACGGACGCACGCGTGCGCAACTTTACAAAGGCGAAGCCGATTGGACACTGATCGGCGAAGTGAAAAATAATCCGCGCATGCATATTCCCGTTATCGGGAACGGGGATATAACTTCCGGCGAAACGGCCAAAGAAAAATTCGATCGTTACGGCGTGGACGGAATCATGATCGGACGGGCAACTTATGGAAGACCGTGGATATTTGCCGAAATAAAACATTATTTGAAAACCGGCGAACCGATGAATACGCTTACCGTTGCGCAAAAAGTCGAATTAGCCCAAATGCATCTTCGAAAATCTATTGAATATAAGGGTATCCCGGTGGGTATCTTCGAAATGCGCCGACACTTATCGAACTATTTTAAAGCCTTACCCGATTTCAAACAAACCCGCATGACTTTAGTTACGTCTTTGGATGAAAATGAGCTGATTCGAACGTTGGACGGGATAGCCGAACGATATTCTTGAGAATTTTCGATACAATTATGAAACAAAAATAATCGATATGCGTATACATATAGCATATTGATTGTAAAACCTGCCGATTTTCCGAAAATCGTAAGATGTTCTTGCAAAATGCGAAAATAATTCCGTTTCGAAAAAGGAAATTGAATGATCAATGCACCGAGGTTTTGTCCGTGTGACAAAATTGAGGGCTACGTAAGATGTTTTATTATTAGAGGCGTACCTTTTAACTTATTTATGGCACAAAATATTGGTTCTGCCGTTCCCATCAGCGATTTTTTGCCGGAGGATCCTCTCCGTCAAGGTCCGGTGCTTTACCCTTCTTCGGTAAAGTCGTCGGATGCCGGAAATCAAGCGGAACCGAAACAAAAAATGCCGCAAGATGAGCCGTCCGTTACGCATTCGGGTACGCTTCAATCAAATTCGGAACGCAACCGTTACCTCGATCTTTTCACTCAGCTGGGCATTATCGAAGAATCATTCGAATTTGTTCACTTGATCTTTCATTTTGATCCGTTTCAATGCGTGTATGCCGGCAGTACGTTCGAAAAAATAGACTGTCGTTCATGCAAGGAAATATACGAACGTACCGATCTTTTCTATGAGACGGCACATCCCGATGATACCGATTTTTTGATGAAGCAAATCAAAACGCTTCTCAAAAACGGATATAATGAATTTACGTACCGGATTATAACCAAACAAGGCGAAATAAAACATCTTAAGGTAAACGCTTGGTGCCAACAAGACGAGTCTCTTTCATATGTTATCAATTGTTTCCAAAAAGATGTTACGGCCCAAATGAAGACAAAGGTTGGCCTTCAAAAAAGCCTTCAAAAACAGCGGATTTTATCCGATTTGGCCATCATGCTTAATTCCGTCGACGATTTCGAACACAAATTGCAATCGGTTGTCGATAAAATAGGTGATTCGTGTCGGGCCGAACAGGTAAGTTTATACGAAATCAACGATGAACGTAAGCAAATGACTTGTCGTTTTGTCCGAATAAAGCAGGACGATCCGATCATTGCTTCGGGAGCCGTCATCGATATTCCTCCGTTGAGAAAAATTCCGGAGTACATCAATATATTTCAGTATTCCGCGGGCGATGATGTTAACGGATTCATGCGTTCGTGGAATCGACCGGCATCCGTTCAATCGCTCGTAATTGTCCCTGTTCGCATCAAACAGAAAATATTCGGTTTTATCGAACTGCTCTCTGTTCGCGAAAACCGGCCATGGACCGATGACGAAACCGGTTTTGTCGGTACGGTCGGCAGCATGGTTGCCAATTTCTACGATCGAAAAGCCGTCAATGACGAATTGAACTTGAATTATTTGAAGCAGGAACTTTTGGCTAATGTTTCGGCGCGTCTCAACAAATATGTCGACGACGGGGAGCATGTATTAAAAAACGTGCTTGAGTACATCGGTTTGAAAAAAGAGGATGCCGAACGAATTTTTATTTATCGATATTACGAAGAAGAAAATCGATTCGAAAAAACACACGAATACGTCAGACCTTCGCTTAATTCCAAATTCGGTTCGAGTGAGAAGTACGACGGTTTATTGTTTACGGAAATGCTTCCGTCGTTAAAAGCCGGAAAGCCGTATCGAGTGGATGATATTGCCCAATTAAACCCGGAACTGCAAGTTGTTTTCGGACAACAAAATATCAGGTCCATTTTGGCAGTACCCATGTTCGTTGAAGGAAAATTCTACGGAGTATATGGTTATGATGTTTATTCGCATTTCCATACATGGAAAAAAGTCGAAATCGAAATAGCCCAAACATTCGCAAGCACCATCAGTCATTTCATCGAGCGGCAAACGATCATGAAACGATTGAAAAACAGCGAAAAAAAATTCAAAGATATATCCGAGGAGCTTCCGGGATGCGTTTTTCGAGTTTCATTATTGCCGTCGGAAGAGATTACGATAAATTATGTCAGTCCTCAATTCGAACAATGGACGGGAACCCCGCTCGCGCAAAAAGTCTCGTTGGAGAAAATACAACAAGCCGTACATCCGAACGATTACGATTTATTTTCCAAAATAAAGAAAGAGCTTAAAGATTCGCATGCGGAAATATCGTTCGAAGGTCGTTTTTATTTTTCGAAAATAGGCTTCAGATGGTTGATCGTCAAAGCGAAATTATCCGAAGTAACTCTTTCGGGAGAGCGAATTTACAACGGGTTGATTTTTGATGCGACCGAAAACAAACAAACGGAATCGAAATTGGCCGAAGCCAACGTCTCCATACAAAGTATCATCAACAATCTCGAAACGGGCGTTTTGTTGGTGGATGATATGGATAACGTGTTGTACGTCAACGAGCGCCTGCTGGAAATGCCGATTTCAGCAGGCACGTTCAATGCGATAACCGACAAACCCAATCGAATATTGAATGCCACGTACGATTTGGTTAAGGACAATGTTGCTTTGATGAATCATACGGTCGATTTGATGAAGAATCGCGCCGAGGAAAGAAGCAAAGAACTGTTTTTGTACCGATCGGCGGAAATCGTTACCCGAGATTACATTCCGATATTTCGGGATCAACGATTTTTCGCGCACCTTTTCATCTTTAAAAATATTACCCGAACCAAGTTGCAAGAACTTGAGATACAAAAAGCCTATAAACGGGTGTTGACAATTATCGACTATTCGGATATCGGTGTTTTGTTGTTGAGCGAAAATGAAAAGGTGTTGATCGTCAACGAACGATTCTTGAAAATATATCGTATTGACGAGTCGGCGAGCCGATTCATTAACCAGCCGTTCCGGGTTCTTTGGGACAGAATGACGGAATCGGTTTGCATGGAAAATCTCAGTTTGGACTTAATTCGGGATGCGGTGCATTCGGGCACGCGTATCATCAATCGGGAATTTACGATTAACGAAACCGATACCTTACGATGCTTTGTCGAACCGGTGGTTGCCGATGAGCAAATATTGTGGGATATGCACGAAACGTTGATACAAATCATCGACATCACCGCTCAAAAAAATATCGAACATGCTTTGCGCAAAGCCAAGGACGAAGCGGAAGTTATTGCCAAAGCCAAGTCGCACATATTGACGTCAATGAGCCACGAAATTCGTACGCCGCTCAACGGAATATTGGGATTTTCGACCATGTTGAAAGAATCGCTCACCGATCCTTACCAACGAGAAATGGCGGAAGTGATCGATCAAAGCGGGCATCGTTTGATGGATACCTTGAATGCCATTATCGATTTTTCAGTGATTCAATCCGAGAAAAAATCGTTCAAGATTTCTTCCGTAAGCGTCAATAAAATATTGCGGGAACAAATCAATTTGTATCGCTCGATGGCTTTGCAAAAGAGGCTCTATCTGTATGCCGAGGTTAAAGGGCATATCGGTATAGCCGTTGCGGAACAGGTTTTGTATAAAATACTGCAAAACCTGATCAATAATGCCATTAAGTACACCATCAGAGGCGGTATAAAAATAGAAGCCGGTATTACCCCGACAAACGAAGGAGATTTGCTCGACATAAAGGTAATTGATACCGGCGTGGGTATTGAAGAATACATGCACAAGACTATTTTTGAACCTTTCAGACAGGAAAGCGAAGGTAACGAAAGGGCATTTGAAGGAGCAGGGCTCGGTTTGAGTTTGGTAAAAGAGTATGTGCAAAAAACGGACGGAAGAATTCATTTGACCAGTCAAAAAAATAAGGGCTCTATATTTAACATATTGTTACCCAATGCTTATTGCGAGGATAACGATACGTCCATCGAAATAATAGGCATACATTCCGAATCGATTGATCCGGAAAATATCGGACATTTGTAAAATATTCGACGTATTTGAATGTTTTATTTGGTCGGTTTCGATATCGGAAAGGAGCTTACGGAAAAGTATAATGCGGCATCAATTTGCGATTGATGCCGCGATTTGTTTATAGAAATCCGAATAAATTATTCCCGACTCGATAAATCTGCGTACATTGATTATTTTTGTCCCGTAGAGTTGTTTTTATATTATCTGTAATCAACGAAAAACATATATGAAAAAATTAAGCGAAGATGCGCGTTTATGTGCCGTTCCGGAAAAAAAACATTCGGTAGCCGATTTTGACGCCGAATATACCGGAGATTTGAAAAAAGAAAATTCGGAAAAATTGTTGAGCGACAACATCGACAAATTGACCCGATTGCAAGACAAGTTATATGCCGATAATCGTTATGCGGTGTTGTTGATATTTCAAGCCATGGATGCCGCCGGAAAGGACGGTACCATCAAACACGTGATGTCGGGCGTTAATCCGCAAGGTTGTCAAGTATTTAATTTCAAACAACCGTCGGCGGAAGAACTTGACCACGATTATATATGGCGAACCTACAAATGTCTTCCCGAACGCGGACGCATCGGTATTTTCAATCGATCGTATTATGAGGAAGTGCTTGTCACCAAAGTACATCCCGAAATAGTTATCCGACAAAGCTTGCCGAATGTGAATTCCGTTAAAGTCATCGATAATCGGTTTTGGAAAGATCGGTATCGTCAAATCCACGACATGGAACGTCATTTATCGGAAAACGGAACGGTGATCCTCAAATTTTTTCTGCACTTATCAAAAGACCAGCAAAGAAGGCGCTTCTTGCAACGAATTGATGATGAATCGAAAAATTGGAAATTTTCGTTGTCCGATCTTAGCGAACGGAAGTATTGGGATGATTACATGGATGCTTATTCGGATATGTTAACGCATACTTCTTCCGAGCACGCGCCTTGGTACGTTATTCCGGCCGATCACAAATGGTTTATGCGATATTCTGTCGGGCAAATCATTGTGGAACGACTTGCCG
>JAVBNP010000088.1:0-17889 GCA_031551455.1 Bacteroidales bacterium
GAAAACTGTCGGGGCGATCAGTTTTGACGGATCATGTCCGCACAAGTCGCTCATCATTGTGTTTCGGCCTTCGATAACCGCAATTTTACCTTGTTTGGCGATTCCGCTTCCGCAAACCAATGTATCCGCGCAACCTTTGGAGCCGCATTTGCAAGGCCAATCGTTGTCGCTGATGATCGAGTGTCCGAATTCGGGGAATAAATTGTTCGGATTCTCCCATACTTGGCCGTCCGTGATAATCCCGGCACCCAAACCGGTACCCCAAGTGAGTAATGCGAAACGGTTACACGTCTTGCCTATACCTGCCCATTGTTCTCCCCAAGCGGCCATTATCGTGTCGACGTCGGCAACCACGGGAACGTTGAATAATTCCGCAATCGGTTCGGTGATGGAAGCGCCGGACAAAAAATCCCACTCGGGCCCCCAAATAACTGTCCCGGTTTCCCGATTCACCACGGCGGGGACACCGATTCCGATTCCGAGAATATCCGATCGGTTGCGGCCGGATTGCTTCAAAGCTTCGTCTATGCCTTCGAAGATCTTTCGGAAAAATCGGTCTCGTGATTCGCGAGTGTACGCTTGTTTGGTGTAATATATCAGCTCCGGTTTGTCTTCCGTCAAGCCGAACCGCATATTGGTTTTTCCGATATCTATTCCGATAAAACATTTATTTGTCATGGCTTTATTTTAAAACGGGTTGTTCATTTTTTATGATAATCAGTACGCGCAAAGCTTTTCAAAGTTTGACCTTTTCCAATACCAATACCCAATCCTGCGGCGCCGGCAATCGAGGCAGTTTGTATTCGTCTTGCGATAAAATAATTATTTCGGGAATTTCGATCGCCGGAATTACGTGAGGGTTTTCGTGCATGACCGGCGACGGGTATTTTGTCGCGTATGATTTTCCTTTGAATGTTTCGGGCGTTTTCGTATAGACAAGAACACCCACACCGTAACGTTTGCCTGAAGCGGGGTTAAATAAAAATGTATGATAAGGTACGTCGCATTCCAACCCTTTGACGGTTGGGGTCGACCAATCATAGTAATGCCCCGGAATGTAAATCATTCTCACTTCGCCCGGTATTCCGGCAGCATAGGGGAGATCCCATCGTCCTCCCCGCAACTCGAATTCTCGCGAATCGTCGTACCATTCTTCATGCGGTTCGTACATTGCGACAGCATGCGGTTCAACCCATTCGGGATGAGGCTCGAATTGTTGCCAAGGATATTCTTCCAAGAATTTTTTGCCTATTCCGAGTTGAGCGGAACCGGGTAAGTGCATGGCTTCGAACCAAGGTGTGTACTCATATTCCGCTCCGCGTTCGGAGTCGGAATTCATTTGCCAAATGCCGCCCGCTCCGTAAGTGTGGCCTGCCGAACCGGCAAGTACGGATGACCAAAAAACCTGTCGTTGCACTTCGCTTCCGTTCGTCATCATATGACCTTCGTAAGTTACTTCTCCGATTACCACGGGCATTGTCGGCGTTTTCGAGTATGATGACATTAATTTGGATACGGTGTTGGCGGCGGTTGCCTGCCATACTCCGTATGCGGCATTGGTTCCGTAAAATCCGCCATGTCCCGCCTGAATCATATCAAAGTCAATAACCGCGTCGTTTGCTATGTGTCTTCGTCCCGATCCGGGATAAGGGTGAACGGTCATCAACCGATGATACGGATCAATGCTTCTCAAATATTCGGCTACCGAGGCCCATTCCGGTCCGCCGGCTTCACCTCCGACGATCCAGATAACGGGATATGCTCCGTAGCGTGCGACCAAATATTGCCAATGTTTTTTCATTTTCTCCGTGCCCGTCGACGGCATGTGCCAACCCCAACCTCCCACGATTGCCGGTACTATTCCCGCATCGACCAAACATTCGATTCGACGATCGACATGATCAAAATACGCGGGATTGACACATTCGTAATTTTCTTCGTAAGGCATTCCGCCTTCGTTTTCCCAACGAATATCAAAGGCAGGCTCGTCGGGATATGATCCGGCAATGATTTGTACGACGGAGAATCCTTTCGTTTTCCGATCATTAACCAGGTGTTTAAAGCCGTCGAAGGAGATTCTTTTGCTGAGCCCTTTCCACCATGTATCGCCCAGCCAGAAAAACGGTGTTCCGTCGGAATATTCGAAATGCTGCTTATTATCGCTTATTTTCAGAGGTCCGTGTTTGATTAACGGATTATTTCCTTTGTATGTGACTACTTTTAACGAATGTTCTTTGCCGTTCAGATCGGTATTGCTTTCGTCCGAACATTCCACGCGGTAACCGTATTTGCCGACAACGGGAGGAGCAAAACGAACCGTCCATTTGTTGCCGCCTGCCCAAAAAGCGGGAACTGTCCAATGATTTCCGTTATTGTTGAAAATTACGCGGACTTCAACATCCGCGAAGGGATTATCGTACTTTTTAGACGTTTCGAAGGATGTTTCGAAAACGACTCCTTGTTCCGCGGTTTCGTTTTTGGTTGCATAAGTGCATGAAAAACAAAACACGACAAGTATTATTATTAATTTACTCATACTATTATTATAATTTTATAATTAAATAAAACGAGCATATGCGGTTTTTTAAGCCGGCATTTTTGCGGTTAATACCCCGGATTTTCTACCAGATTTTTGTTGGCTCCGATTCTGTTTTTGGTGATCGGGAAATAGTAGTTATGATTGACGAATGTCGGCGGAGCTGTGGTTCCGTCAATATCGTTGACGACGATAACCTTGAATTTTCCCGATGTATAATCGTAGATATATCTCAATCCCGAAAAGGAGCGAGTCAGCTTGGTTTCGGCTTCTCTCCAACGTCTCAAATCCCAATAACGATGATTCTCGAACGCCAATTCCACTTTGCGCTCGCGGCGAATCTTTTCCCGATCGATGGTCGTAAGATCGGGAATGCCGGCGCGTTGCCTGATTTGATTGATTTTATCCAAAGCATCTCCGTCTTTACCCAGCTCGAAGGCTGCTTCCGCGAAATTCAACAGGATTTCGGCATAGCGAAATATAAGGTAATCGGTTCTCGATTCGGTCAACCATATCATATTATCAGCGGTGGGGTCCAAATATTTCATGATTCCGAAGCCGGTCCCGACAATGCCTAAGGTGGCAAATTGTCTGTTTTGATCGCCGACGGCCGGAACGCCTTTATATGAATCGTCTATTTTGTTGAGAGCAGATCCGTCTGGAGTAATCAGTTCATGGTACAAGTTGATGGTATCCTTACCGAAAACACCCGCCGCGGCATCTCTCCAAGGAGTGCCGTTTGTCCAAACGGATGCATAAAAACGAGGATCGCGATCTTTCCAAAGTTCTTCCATGGTCCATAGCTTTTGTTGGAGGTCTGTTTTGTCAAATGTTCCCGGGCTGCCGTCTATTCGTTCAAACTCTTCAACCATCTCCAAATACGGAGCATGTTCGTTCCCGCCTCCCCAAACCTGCGGTCTGGGGCATTCCATCATATCCCACGACCATGTATTATAGCCGCCTTGACTGAATCCGGGGCCGCTGTGTTGTTTCACCATAATGGCCTCGATATTTCTTTTTTTTAGGAAAATATCCTTAAAGTTTTGTACTTTATCGGTATTGACATCGTATAGCGCATAAACTCCGCTTTGAATAATGGCGTTGGTTGCATCATAAGCTTTTTGATAATATTGGTCGGCTTCATTTTGCGGTATACCCAGTAAACCATCCAGTTGAACCGTTCCGAAATCGGCCGTGCTTGCGGCAAAGAGTGCCGCACGGCTTTGCAAGGCCAAAGCTGCCCATTTATTGGCTCTTCCGTATTCTTGTTGGTTGGGTATCAAGTCCTCGGCAATGGCATCTGTTTCGGCGATCACGAAATCGTAAATTTCTTTCTCCGAATTACGTTTGGGGTAAAGAATTTCTTCCGAATCGTTCAGTTGTTGAGCTTCCGTAATTAAAGGAACGCCGCCGTAACGTTTTGCCATGGCAAAATAATTGAATGCTCTTAAAAACCGGGCTTCCGCTGTGCGTACCTTTTTTAAATCGTCGGAAACGGGTGAATCCGCTACCCGTTCAATAAATTCATTCAGATTTCGGATGGTGTAATAGGCGTTTTCCCAATATTCCATTACCCCTCCTTCAGCGGTGATTACATGAGCCTTGACTTTTGAAAGTTCCGTCCATGCACCGTCCGTGTACTTTGTTTCGTCGGAAACATCCATATTTAACCCCACACCCCATATTTGTGCTCCGTTTCCGTATGTATACGTAGAGCTTCCGGCCCTGCTGTCCCGATTCATGGGACTTCCCCATGCCATGCAGGTGGCATCATTAATCATAACGGGGGTGAACATATATTGCGCAAGGAGAAATTTGTCGATCAAAGTCGGATCGGACCAAATTTCATTATCTGTATATATATCCAACGGCTTTTTATCCAAAATCTCTTTTTGGCACGACGAGTTGAATATGATCGTTCCGCATATGATGATATAAATTAGCTTTTTCATGGTAGAATGCTTTTAATGAATTGATTAAAAAGAAAGGTTTAATCCGACGCTGACGGTTCGTTGTTGCGGATAATAATTACCCATTTTGATTCCGTCCGACATTTCGGGATCGACCCCGTATTCATTGAGCGAACTCAACGTAATCAGATTCGTTCCCGCCACAAAAACGCGCATCTTTTTTATATTCAATTTATTCAAAAAGTTTTGCGGGAGATCGTATCCGAGAGAAATGCTTTTCAAACGTAAGTATCTGACCGGGTGATTACGATAATCGGAGTATAACAGGTTGGTGGGAGCTCCCCCGGGACGAGGCACTTTGGCGTTCGGATTATTATTTTCCTCCGTCCAACGGTTATCGTACAACAAAACCGATTTAACGTCTCTTTCATCCCAACCCCGTTGGTCGATATCTACGTTGGCCGAAAATCCGAAGGCTCCCTGGAAAAGCAGGTTAAGGTCAAAATTCTTGTATCGGATCGTGGCATTGATACCGTACATCCAATGAGGCATCGATCCTTGCCCGATTATTCTTTGATCCTTCCAATCCAAAACGCCGTCATTATTTATGTCCAAGTATTTTACGTCACCCGGGCGAAGCGAAGAATTACCGTTAAGGTCGGTATAGATGTAAGGTAATGCCGCAATCTCGGGTTGACTCGTAAAAAGCCCGTCGGATACGTAACCGAACCTGCGATCCGTCCATTGTCCCGTATTTTGGTACAAGCGTTTCTGATCGGGATCGGCGTATTCCGGTTCTTCGTATTTCACCCATTTCGAGCGGGACCAAGAGATGTTTCCGCTTATGTCGTACGAAAAGTCACCCGCTTTTAAAACGGACCCCAAAGTCAATTCGAATCCCCGATCGTCAATACTGTTCAGATTTTCTTGAGGAAGCGAGGCTCCGAAAGTGGATGGGAGAGAGGTGAGTCGATTGGCCGGAATGCCGTCGCGCAAACGGTAGAAGACTTCAGCCGTACCGTTGATTTTACGATTGAAAAACGAAAAGTCGACACCGACATTCGATATCTTTATCTTTTCCCATGTCAAAAAAGGATTGGCCAACCCCGTTGAAATAAATACCGGGTTGAGTGCGTCGCCGATCATGTAAGCACCGCCTATTTGATAACCCGATAAGTATTGGAAACTGCCCACGGCATCGTTACCCGATTGTCCGTAGCCGCCTCTCAACTTTAATATATCCACGAAAGTCAACGACTTCATGAAATTTTCTTGCGATATGATCCATCCCAACGACACGCTCGGAAAAAGTCCCCAACGACTATCGGGAGGAAATTTGGCCGACGCATCGTAACGAAGTATGGTTTCGACCATGTAACGATTATTGTAGGCGTAATTGATTCGGCCTACCCAACTGGCTCGTCCCATTTCGCTTGCCGATCCGTTGTTTGAAGCGGTCTCGATATCACCTGCAAAAAGTTGGTCGACGCTGTTGGTCGGGAATCCGCTTCTTGAAGTGGAAAAAGATTTACTGTCGTAGTTAATGTTTTCGTATAAAGCCAATGCCGAAACACGATGAATTTGATTAAAAACTCTTTCGTAAACCAAAGAGTATTGTTGCGTCCAATCACTTGCGAGGGACGACGATTGAGTGAGTTTGGTCGGATCGCTCGATGATACCGCTTTGGTGTATGTTTGAGTGCCCGGATCATATGTATAGAAATCACGTCTTATTACGAAGCTCTTACCGAATCCCGAATTATAATTATAATTGATAAAGGCTTTTGCTTTTAACCCTTTGATTTTTTTGAAATCGTAAGCCAAAGTTCCGCCTCCGCGGATGTAGCGATTTTCTCCGTCCGAATATCCTCCGACGCTTCTTCTGCTGCTCCAAAATACATTTCCGCTTTGCAACCCTCCGTACGATTCTTTGGTCGGATCGGGCAGAGTGAGCGGGTAACGCGGTTCCGACCAATAAATGCCGCTCCAAAATGCACTTTGCGGTCCCATGCCGACGGCAACAAAGCTGGAATTGGAGAAAATCAACGATATATCCAATGAGAGCGTGAGGCTTTCGGTTATTTTGGAGTCGACGTTGGATTGTATGTTAAAACGCTCGAAATAACCACCGTCTTCCTTAACCATTGTTTCTTGGCGGTTGTATCCGAAATAGCCGTAATATTTGATCTTGTCACTTCCTCCGTTAATCGATAAATTGGCATTGTATTGCGGAGCCCATGTACGTACGGCGGCATCGTACCAGTCGGTATTGAGGTATTTCGGATCGCTACCGTCGAAATATTTTTGTACTTCTTCTTCCGTATAAGGAATTTGCGACATGGGAAGCCCGGCATTAATGTGGGTTTCTCGCGCAAATTGGGCGCGTTCTCCGGAACTCATCGGCCGAATCACGTTGGTTGGTCCTTGCAGCGTAAATGCCGAGTTTAACGTGATCACCGGTTTTTGGTTCAACAGACCGCGTTTGGTGGTTACCAAAATAACGCCGTTACCCGCACGTGCTCCGTAGATGGATGCGGCGCCATCTTTTAATATGGAAATGGATTCGATTTGGGAAGCATCCAAAGCATTAAAAGGAGCTTCCACACCGTCAACGATAACCAGCGGTGAACCGAAACCCCGAATGCTCAATGACGGATCATCGAATCCGGGCTGTCCCGAACTTTGTTTGGTGATCAAACCAGGCAATTGTCCCGAAAGCGCGTTGGTTACATTCGTCATCGGGGCAATGTTTAATTTGTCTGATCGGATGGTTGAGATCGATCCCGTCAGGTTTTCTTTTTTACGTGTTCCATATCCGACGGCCACTACTTCTTCGAGTGCGATTTGTTCTTCAACGAGGGTCACGGTGATGGTGTTTCTTCCTTCGACTTGAACTTCTTGTGTTTTCATTCCCATAAAAGAAAATTGTATAACGGCGTTCACGGGAACATCCGAAAGAATATACTTACCCTCCGAATCGGTAACCGTACCTGTTTTAGTGCCCTTTATAATAACGTTTACTCCCGGCAGAGGCAAACCGGATTCATCCGCAACGGTCCCGGAAATAGTAATAACCGGTTGAGATTGAAGTTCGGAAATCTTTTCTTTATTTTCTTTTTCCAGAATAACAACTTGTCGACCTACGATTTCGTAATAATTTTGACCGGATTCGAAAAGCAGGTTTAGTATGTCATAAACGGTTTTATCTTTGGTATCCAAATCAACCTTTCTGTTCAGATCTACAATTCCGTCGCGGAAAATGAAAACAAATTCGCTGTTTTGTTCTATTGTTTGGAAGGCTTCACCTAAGGTAACATTTGCCAGTTTGATGTTTTGCGGATAAATGTCGCCCGCGTTAAGTAACCTTGACGTAATTATCAGTAAGAATACGATTTTACGCATCATTGAAAATAATTTCTTGGTTTCCGGGTTACGGGAAACCAAACTTAAAATATATTTCATACCTTTGTTACATGTTTTAATTTTTTAAATGGATTTAGCGATCTCTGAGAATTAAAACTCTTGCCGGATAATACCCTTAATATTGTCCGGCTTTTTATTTCCGTTATACCATAGGCGATTCTTTTTTGAGTATAATTATCTGATTATTGATCTCTTTAAATTGTATCGGCACCATTTTGGAAATGACTTGTAAAACGGAATTTATATCATCCTTCAGATCCAATTTTCCCGAAATTGTGTAATGATCCGGTGATGTTTCGATTTTTATCGTAATGGCATAATATCTTTCCAATTTTTTCAAAACGGTTTCCAAATTTTCATTATTAAATTTCAATATTCCCTCTCTCCAACATATATAATCGTATATATCAACTGTTTTTACTTCTTGAGTCGCACTTGTTTTGTTTGCGCACATAATTTGATTCGGGCGTAATACGGTTTTCCGGTGATTCTCTTGTTTTACTTGTACCGAGCCCGTCACCAATGCTACGGTTACCATATCGTCCGCGGTATACGCATTGACGTTGAAACAAGTACCCAATACGCTGACCTCAATGTCTTTTGTTTGAACGATGAATGGTTTTGATTTGTCTTTCGCAACATCAAAATAAGCTTCGCCTTCGATATATATTTCACGCTTGTTTCCGATAAACTCAGTGGGATAGATTGCCCGACTTCCGGCATTCAGCCAAATTTTGGATCCGTCCGCGAAACTGATCGAGGTTCGTTTTCCCCACGGAACGATCAATTGATTGAATTTGACTTCATTCGTTTTTGAGATATCTTTTATTTGATTGATGTTGTTTGAATTGACCTTTAATTGACCGGTTTTGTCGTATTGTATTTCGGCAATTTCGTCATCGATGATGTAGTTGGTGCTGTCGGCCAGAACCATTTGTATTTTATCGCTCATCATGTCGGGTTGGGTCAAAGCGGCAATGTCGGTAAGTCGATATGATTTTTCGTTTACGCTTTTATTCCAAAATCTTATTCCGAAAAGAATTGCGATACATGCAGCGGTTGCAACGGCATAACGAATTATGAGGTGCAATTTTCGGTCGGAAGACGTAAGAATATTTTTCCATAATAATTGACGATCGCTTTCCGATAGTTCGGGTTCTTTAAAATTAAATGATTGCAGAATTAACCGTGCATTCTCGATTTCCTTTGCCAATCGGGGGTCTGATGTTTCCAAGTCATGCCAAAAAGCATCGGTTTCGGGGTTGGGATCACGTACCCATGCAATAAAATCCTCGTCTAAAACAAGGTCCGAACAGTCGTATTTTAAATATTGATTCTTCATAACAATTGATAAAGACAATTACGGAAGAAATGTAACCTTCGGATTTAACTTTTTTTACCGTATTCAAATCGTTAATTATAAAAACACGATTATTCGATAATGGGTTAATTTTTTTTTATTTGAAAATTAAGGTGATAGCTGTAATGGTAGTACTCTGCGATTTTTATTCTTGCCTCTCGTTGTAATTTCTCATCTAATAAAAAGTGATTGTTGTAAGTAGTCGAATTTATGTTTACATACAAATAAATCGTAGCGACTTTACTGCAAAATGAAGGCAATTCTGATCATATTTATTATTGAACGTTTAACTTGTTTTTAAGAAATATATCCGATTAAACGTTTGTGTTTTTGCGTTGTTTTCTAATTGATATTAAAAATAATAACAAATCTTCCTTTGATATGCTTTTTCGAAGATTTTCAATTGCTTTACATAGAGTATTACGTACGACTTGATAATTAATATCCATGATTTTTGCGATTTCATCATTGTTAAAGCCGTGAATATAACGTAAGTAAATAACTTCTTTTTGTCTTGCCGGAAGTTCATTAATGGCATTTCGCAAATAAATACGTTTCATTTTTACGGATTCCGAGTCTTCGAACTTTTCATTGCCGGAAGCTTCCAAGAAAAAAGGGTATTCCCCTGTGGTTTGATGATCTTTATATTTTTTTTTACGGATTATTTTATTTTTCAATGAACGAATCAGATAAAACCGTATGTTGTTTGTGTCACTTAATGATTTTTTGCTGTTAGAAAGGTCGATAAACAGATCATGTATGCAATCCATTACAAAACAAGAATCTGCGGATAGTTTTAAACCGTAACCGTAAAGTGCACGAATGTGCAAATTATAAATCATTGAAAATGCTTGTTTATCGCCTTTTCGAAAAAGGTCCCACAGCAAAATGTCCGTATTTGTGCTGCTTTTTCCTTTCGTAATCATTGATTTACGTATTAACAAACAAAGGTAAATAATTTTTAAAGTAATAAATGTAAAAACGCATTTGAACTAATGTACAAATGAAGAAAATATTGTAATGGATCTTATTTCACTCTAATGCTATCATCAATACAATAATTTGATGAGTTGATCGAAAATTTGAAATATCGGGCATACTTCTCAGGTGCAGCAAAATTGCCAACAAATCTTCCGAATGGGGTCGAATATTTTCGATTATTTTGTTGACGGTTCCGAACCGTGAAACTTACAATTTAACCGTTCCGACTTTATCCATCAAATTGAGTATTTGCTGTTGCCGTTGCCGCATGTATTCCGTCGGTTTTGAGGGATTGCGTTTGCGCGGCGACGGTAAAGCGGCAGCGATCATGGCTGCTTCTTCGCGTGACAGTCGCGGAGCGGGTTTCCCGTAATAAATTTTTGCAGCTGCTCCGATACCGTATACGCCGTTTCCCATCTCGATCACGTTCAAATACACTTCCATGATGCGTTGCTTGCTCCACAATAATTCCACCCATAAAGTAAACCAAGCTTCCAATCCTTTTCGGAGGTAACTTCGGTCGTTCCACAAGAATACGTTTTTACACATTTGTTGCGTGATGGTACTTGCTCCGCGCAAGCGTTTTCCTTTGCGATTTTGAAAATAAGCATCGCGCATTTCACCGAAGTCGAAACCGTGATGTTCCGCAAATTTATTGTCTTCGCTTGCCACGACGGCATCGATCATGCTTTGCGGTATTTGTTCGTAAGGAATCCATTGCTGTTCCGCCCGACATTTGACGCCTTCCGTCAAACGGATGACCATTAACGGTGTGGCGGGCGGATTGATGAAACGATAGGTGATAACGCTCATGAAAGAAAACCACACAAGAAAAGATCCGACAACGCCAATCCGCATCACGTTTTTGAGAATGATCGAAATACCGCTCGTTTTTTTTATACGATCGGATGTTTGTTCGGTTTCGGCGACGGATTTTTCTTGTTTCGTCATTTACTTTTGATTATTCCGGATGAATTTCGATTGCAAAAATACCAATAATCGTAAAACGGGATATGTTTTTATTGTTTCGATGTTTGATCGCGAACCGAAAAATCTTTTTTATCTTTGTCGTAAACCGAGATCGAGAAAAAACATAAAACGGTTGATTTGAAAAATTATGTAACGAAATATCGAAAACCGTATATAAAATATGAATACCATGACCGATAAAGAAAAAAAGATTCGACGTTTACGTATGGCATTGTCGCATCAAGAACCGGACCGGGTTCCCGTGGGCGATTTCTTTTGGACGGGATTTATGGAAAAATGTTATGCGAAATGGGGGAAAAACTTCGATCCTTATCGACACTTCGATTTGGATTATGTGGTGATTAACCCGAACATGGATCCGCATATCAAACCATTTGAAGTCATCCGCGAAGAAGGCGATGATATTGTCGTAAAAACGGGTTTTGAAGCGACCATTCGTCGTACGGGAAAGCATCCGATGCCGTATTTCGAGAGTTTTTCGATCAAAAAACAAGCGGATATGGATCTTTTCGACTTTGATGATCCGGCCGATCCGCGGCGTTTTTTTCAAGGAGGCGACGATCAAATTAATTGCGTGGGCGATGCGTTGGCGCGTAATATACCTTCGTGGAATGACCGAGTAAACGTTTATGCGGACGATTTTGCCGTATTCGGTTCCGTATGTGAAGTGTACGAATTTTTATGGAGAATCATCGGTTCCGAAAATTCGTTTTATTGGGTATTGGACGAGCCGGAGTATCTCGAACGTTTCATTGACCGTTGCGGCGACTTTTTATACAAGCTTTGCGAGGCGCAAATAGAAGCCGGAAAGGGACGCTTGTCGGGAATGTATATTTGGGGAGACATTGCGTACGTTAACGGAATGTTGTTTGATCCCGACATGTGGCGCCGGTTGTTCAAACCGCATGTGAAACGGTTAATCGATTTATGTCACCAACATGATTTGTTGGTCATTTATCACGGTTGCGGCGATGCGCGTGCCGTATACGAAGATTTTATCGAAATAGGCCTTGATGCGTACAATCCGCTTGAAGCAAAAGCAGGTTTGGATGTGGTTGAGCTGAGAAAAGAATACGGCGATCGGTTGAGTTTTTGCGGAAACATCAACGTACAACTATGGGAAACGAACGATTTTGAGTTGATTAAGAAAGAAGTGATGCATAAACTTCAAGCTGCTAAAGGCGGCGGATGGATTTTTCAATCCGATCATTCCGTTTCGAGCGGCGTCAATCCCGAAAGTTATGAATATGCAATTCAATTATTGCGTCAATACGGTAATTATCCGATAACCATTTGAATATTTGAAATTTATTAAAATCATGAATAAATACGGAACTTTTTATCAAATCTTGTTAGTTACATGTTGTTTATTTTCATGTAATAACGCATCGATGCGTCAAGGTATCGATGCTCCCGTTCCTTCAACCGAACCCGGTAAATATCAAAAAGAACAAATTGAACGTAAGTACGGAATGTTCATACATTTTGGTATTAATACGTTTCATGACGAAGAATGGACGGACGGCAGCAAACCGGTTTCATCATATCGACCGACAGCCATTGATGCCAAACAATGGGTGGAGACTGCCAAAAACGCCGGAATGAAATACATCATTCTCGTTTCCAAACATCATGAGGGATTTTGTTTGTGGGATAGTAAATACACGGAATATGACGTTGCCGAATCGGGCAATCCGACCAACGTGATCGAGGCCGTTGCCAAAGAATGCAAGGCGCAGGGCATTCGTTTGGGATTGTATTATTCGTTGTGGGACAGAAAACAAAATGCCGACACGGAAGATGTTTCCCTCGATGCCGCATATAACCAATACATGATCGATCAATTGAACGAATTGATCGATATCACCGGTAAACATACTCGAATTGTTGAATTTTGGTTCGACGGCGGATGGGCCAAGGACAATTACCGCTGGCCGTTTGCCGAAATATACAAAACCATAAAATCGAGAGAACCGCAATGCCAAGTGGGTATCAATTGGAATATCGGTAATCCCGATGTACCTGGCGTAAAGAGAGAATGGTATACGGGACACATTAATCCGGATAAACAGAAAAACGGTGATCCCATTAGGCATTTTCCGAGCGATTTTCGGCTGGGCGATCCGCTCTTGCCTGCCAATCCCGATCCCAAACTGTTCACGCATGACGGAAAGACTTATTATATGCCGTGGGAATCCACTGTTTGCATGAGCAGTCGATGGTTTTATAATACCGAAGACACTACGTATAAATCGATCGACGAATTGGTAGATCTCTACAAAACGGCTACCGCGCAAGATAATATATTGATCTTAAATGCTCCTCCCAATCGTGAGGGGAAAATACGGGACAAAGACGTTGCGATATTAACGGAATTGAAAAAACGTTTGGACTTGAAATAATTGAAAAATTGATGTCGGTTCCTTTTCATTTGAGAAAGTTATGTTAAGATCAATGTTGCGCACTCCTTCGGGAAAGTTGTTTTTGGTTCCGTTTATTTTGATTTCCTGTCTTTACCTGTTGTGGGGATGTGCTCACGGCATGTTGGACGTGCTGAATAAACAGTTTCAGAATATTTTCGAAATGACGAAGGCCGAATCCGGGTTTATTCAGTTTTCGACTTATATCGCTTATTTTGTAATGGCGCTTCCCGCCGGTTTTATCATGAAACGATTCGGCTACAAGAAGGGTATCATTGTCGGATTAATGCTTTTTGCGCTCGGTGCGTTTGCGTTTATTCCGGCGGCGTTTGTGCATTCGCCCGTACCGTTTTTGTGTGCGTTGTTTGTCATTGCCTGCGGTTTGTGCGTTATCGAAACCGGTGCACATCCGTATGCTGCAAGTTTGGGCCCTGACGACTATGCGGCGCAACGCATCAACATTGCCGCGGCATTTAACGGTGTGGGATGGATTATCGGACCGTTATTGGGAGGTATTTTGATTTTCGGGGCTGATCCCGACGATCGGTTGGCGCTTGCTAAACCCTACATTGTCGTGGGAGCCGCCGTTTTTTTGACTGCCGTTTTTTTGTTTTTTACCAAAATGCCCGAAATAATTTACCGAAACGACAGCGTAAAATTAAAAGATTCGATTTGGAACCATCAAAACCTTAGGGCGGCAATTATTGCACAGTTTTTATATTGCGGCGCTCAAACGGGAATTTTCAGCTTTTTCATCAATTACGTTACGGAAACGGATCCGAACATAAGTAATTTGGCCGCATCCAAATTATTGGGCTTCGGCGGAATGGGATTGTTCTTGATCGGAAGATTGAGCAGCAGCTTTATCATGAATAAAATCAGACCCGATAAATTGTTGACTTTGTTCGGCATTGCGGCGGCATTGTGCATGTTGATCGTAATGATGTCCTTCGGAAAAATATCGTTATATGCGTTATATCTGTCGTTTTTCTTCATGTCGATGATGTTTCCGACCATTTTTGCGCTCGGAGTGAAAGGTTTGGGCGATCACACCAAGAAAGCATCTTCTTATATCGTTATGGGGGTAGCCGGAGGCGCCGTTTTTCCGATATTGATGGGATATATCGGCGAATCGAACATGGCAACAGGGTTTATTCTACCTTTGATTGCGTTTGCCTTCATCGCGTATTTCGGGGTACAACAAAAGAAGTTATTTTCTCGCAGCTAAAAAGGATTCATTTGCAATAAATTCGTGATGTGCCATCATAAGCGTTGTTGATCAAATGAATATTTGATAGTATATTTGAGTCGCAAAATAATACACTTCATGAAATACAGACTCATCCTTTTTATCTTGATTTTACTTAGTTCGTGTGCCTCTTTTTATAAGCCGAGTTATATCGGACGATCATATTCTCCGACATCAACGGTTGAATTCTTCTTTAGGGAAACGGATATTTCGCGCGATTACGAAATCATGGGAAAAGTCACGGCGGCGGTCAGCAATAGGGCGTACGCTCCGGAAGCGAAAAGGGCACAATCGGCGATTGAAGCATTGGCTAAAGAAAAAGGCGCCGATGCGATACTTTTTGAATCAAATCCTTCGCTGGTGACCAAGATAGAAAATCAAGACAATAATAGCAAGGTAATCACATCGACATCAAACGACAGTGATAATTATATTACGGCATTACTGGTTAAATACAAGAATTAAGCGGTAAATTGTCATGCGACAGTTACGGAGCTTTTGATAAAGCTCTTGAATTTTATCTTTTAAACCCTGTATCATCATGAAAAAAAGTTTATTTTTTCTTTTTCTTGCGGGAATAACCTGTACGTTGGTCGCACAAACTCCCGTATCGGCCCTTCGTGAGAAAGTTATCGACAATTATGCGGTAGTTAAACGTGTTCCTGAAGATCCGTACAATGTACGTGTCGAAGTTTATCTCGACAATAAGGGAACGACGGATCGTAACGGTAAAGTGCGTCTCCAAGTGATGAGCGGCGCCGACGCCGTTCTTTTTGACAATACCGTATCGGTGAAACTCGATCGCGAAAAGCGAAACGTTTTTCCTTTCAACGTAGTTTTCCCTGCTTACGACACCTATAAAATTCATTACACGTATACGGAAGATAACGGCGATAAACTCGAGAACGATTTTACTTGGTTAACCGAACCGGTTAATTTTTTCTATTCATTCGGCACACCCCACCGTATGACAACCTGTCTTCCGGACAATAGCAGTAAAACGTTGCTCGATCTCGACAACGGTTCGATCTCGATGGCATGGACTTATGAAAATCTGAATTATTATCCCTATGATTCTTTTCGCGGAATCAAGAGCCGTTGGAAAGTCAGCGTCGTTCCCGAAGTGAACGGGAAACCCTTTCCGAACAGCAATTGGACTCGTTTGAACGGGTATCTGCCGTTTTTGAGAAACGTGTACGACAGCGACGAGGTCGAATTGACCCTTGAAGCGGGAGGCGCGGAACTCGCTACGGTGGTGAAAGTTAACATTCGAAACAAGACCGATAACCCCCAACATGTAAGATTGCCGTGTATCCGATCGGGGAGTTGGACGGGTTATAATTTCGGATGGGTTGATAGAACACAGGCTACGGATAATTTGTTGGCCGGGTGGGGCGGTCCCGCAGATCAAGTATTGATTTTGGGCGTCGGGGCAGATTCATATCCGCTCGATCCGGAAGTAAGCAGTCAAATGAATATGGATTGGACGGTAGCTCCGGGTGAAACCCGTACCGGTTGGTTGATTCGACCCTACGATCATTTTTTTCGCGATTTGGATGTTTTGCGAAAGATGGATTGGCAGGCGCAATACGATCGAGGTCGTAAAGTTTGGGAAGATTTGATTACTCCTGTTTGTAAGGTAATTATACCCGACGAACGAGTGAAAAATGCCTTTTACGCGTCCGTAGTCGATTTCTTTGTGATGCGTGAGCCGATCGGGAAAGGCTATATTGCCACGGTCCCCGGTACCGATATGTATCGTTCGGGTCCCAATTCTTATGAATCGGCCATTGTGACTGTTGCGTTGGCGCAAGTCGGCATGACCAAAGAGGCTGAAGAAGGTTACCGTGTTAATTGGGATTTACAGGACAAAAACGGAGATTGGACCGAATTCGGAGGATGGTCGCATCTGATGTGGGCCACGACGGGATTGAAATCATGGGCGGCCATGGAATACTATTTTATTACTCGCGATCAAGCCTTCCTCGAAAAACGTTATCCTCAAATGTTGGCTGCTTCGCGTTGGCAGAAAGGCATGCGCGAGCGAACCAAAGAACCGGCTCCTTCCGGCGAACGTTCGCTCACTTACGGTTTAATGCCTACAGGTATGGGCGATGGAGGTTTGGTGAACGGAAAAAGTAATTACGGTATTTATTTTACGCACAACATTTGGGCCGTATATGCCGATTCGTTAGCCGAATGCGCGGCAAAGATACTCGGTCGCGATTCGGAAGCTGCCGAGTTACGCAACAACTATCTGACCGCCAAGACCGATTTAATTTCTTCCATGGAACGCGGCGCCATTGTCGAACCCGACGGGACGCGTTGGCTGTCGTCGATGCCCGGAAAGATAACCGGAAGTTCTTGGGGGCTGGTGAATACCATTACCCCGACCGCCTTGTTTAAGCCCGACAACGAGTTGATCGGTAATACGCTTGTTCGTGTTGAAAAGAATCTAAGCCCCGGCGGTGTTCCCATACACACGGGATTTATGACGGATGGCATGTGGGTGGCCATCACGTTGAATGACTTTGCGCAAGTGCATTTGGCACGTAACGAGCCCGACGAAGCCAATGCCTATCTTTATGCGACCTTAAATCACGGTACACCGCTTTATTCATGGTGTGAGGAACGCGGACAATTCCCGGGGACTCGTCAGATATCCGGCGATTTGCAGCATTTGTGGACGCCCGTAGCCATCGTAAGATTCGTACGCGATATGTTGGCAATGGAGGAAGGCAATACCTTACATTTGGCCCGCGGCGTTGCTCGCGGTTGGATGGCCGGAGGAAAGGAAACGGGCGTCGAAAATGTGATGACCCGATTCGGAAAAATTTCCTACAAAATATATTATGACGCACGTCGTTCGCGGATGATCGGCAGCATACAGTTCCCCGAAGGCGCTAAACCTGTCAAAACCGTGCTCCATTGTCCTCTTCCCGAAGGAATGCAATTGACGAAAACTTCCGTCGGGAAACTTTTACCCGATCGTTCGGGTATTCTCTTGGCAGAAGGCAAAG
>JAVBNP010000119.1:0-3294 GCA_031551455.1 Bacteroidales bacterium
CGGGCAACATCACCGTCGGCCACTACCAACATTTTGGTATCTGCGCTTATTTCGGCTTGTTTTTCTCGAAGTTCGGGAAACATGTTTTTAACGTTGCGGCTGCGAAACACGGACGGAAATTTACCTTCGGACAAAACGGCCGCAATGCGAAATGGTTTATTGAATTGTTGTTGGTCGGGCATATGTTCGACCTCATTAAGATCGATCATGAAAGGAGCATTCCGAACCCGCGAAAAACGGGAGCTTTGCAACAAAACGGTTCTGCGAATGTTCGCACTCGAACCTACCGTATCGATATCCCCCGCATAACGTAACCAAACGGGATTAAGGTTCCGCGTAACGACATGATCGGGTGAAGGAGTAATCAACGGATAATATAACCACGGAGCAAGCGTTGCACGGGAAGAACCGCCCGCCAAGGTAACGGGAATGTCGTTGTGGACAATATCTTGAACAACACACGGATTGACCCGTATTCCGTACGTAAACAACATATCTTCGAGGTTTAAGGCGTATGCCAAGGCAAACGTCATTCCGACGGTAAACAAACTGTCCGTGTTCACGTTTACGGCATCCAACAACCACATTATTTTACCGCCGCGCATCACGTAACGGTCGATGACGAATTTATCTTTTTCGTCGAACGGTTGTTCGGGTTTGGCTATAATAACGGCTTTGTAATTATCCAAAGCATTCGGGTTGCCGCCGATAATTTTTCGATCAACGTCATATTGATTGGCAAATTCGAAAGCAAGATCGTATGTTTCCGCTTTGTTCAATTCGCCGTGACCCGTAATGAAAGCTATTTTTTCGATGCTGTCGACGCTCAATCGCGAAACGGTTTTAACAAGTTCATATTCGAGCATCTCCGAAGAACTGTTTAAGTTGGTTTCCCCGGATTGCTCGGGATTATTTCGCAACAAATTCACGACCAAACGTCGGTCCTTATATGACACAAAAGCGCCGGGAAAAACGATTTGTTGCGACAAACTGCCGTCTTTGTTCTTTTTGTTGACTTCGATCGGGCGCAATCCGGCTTTTTCCAATTCCGCATAATGTTGTTCGCGATCTTTTGCATTTTCCGCCTCCGACGGATCTGTGAATCGATATGATATACGATTTCCGCCGTAAGCCTTAAAATCGTCCAACATTTCGCGCAGCGCATTGCGAAACTTACGAAATCCCGCCGGCATGTCGCCCGACAGGTAGATGTCAAAATACAAAGGCTCGTTCAATCCCCGCAACACCTGTTTTGTTTCGGGCGACAGCGTATATCGTTTTTCTGCCGTAAGGTCAATTCGAAAAAAATATTTCGACGAAATTAATGCCGCTGCTGCGATGACGCACAGCAGAATAATGCATTGCCGAATATTCTTTTTTTTCATGATCGCATCCGAAGGTTAAATGTTGAGATTGGATTGATGAACAAGTTCAAAATTGTTGTTATTTCAAAACGACTTTTTCCAACCAAGCTTTCAAAGGCACGCTCCACTCGAGATACTGCGATTTGGAAGGATTGGTACCCCAACCGTGTCCGCCGTCGGGAATAACGTACAACACAGCCGGTATGCCGCAACATTTCAGCGAAGAATAAAATTCGATGCTGTTGCGTGGAACCACCACTTTATCGTCATCGCTTGTAATCAAGAATGTCGGAGGCGTTTGCGCGGTTATTTGCTCCTCGTTGGAATACAATTTTACCAATTCGGCATTGTATCCTTCGCCCAACAAGTTTCGACGCGATCCCAAGTGCGTAAATTCTTCCTTCATGGTGATGACGGGATAAAACAAGATCATAAAGTCGGGACGACAACCGACGCGATCGATCGGATCGCTTGCCGACGGATTACCGTTGTCGAAATGCGTTCCGGCTGTGGATGCCAAATGTCCTCCCGCCGAAAAACCCGAAATTCCGATTTTACCGGGATCAATATCCCAATCTTTTGCCGACGCACGAACGGTTCGTATGGTTCTTTGCGCGTCTTCCAAAGGGATATAATGTTTTTCGCGGGGCAAACGATACTTCAGAATAACCGCCGTGATACCGTTTCCCGCAAGCCATTTGGCATAATCATGTCCCTCATGATCCATCGCTATACCCGCGTAACCGCCACCGGGACAAATGACAACCGCAGCTTTTGTATTTTTTTGTTTATCGGCCCGATAGATGTACAGTTTTGCACGGGAGTAATCATCCGCGGATTTATTGTTATCAAGACTTTTATCGCCGGGCCGTAAATCCGTTTCGGTAAATTGTTGGGTAAAAGAGGTACCGCAAACCGTCGCCGACAGGAGAATGAGCATCAAAATTCGTTTCATTTTCTCGTTTTTACAAAATAAAAAAACATTCGGCAAAAATAATTCACCAAACGGACTTTAGCCAATTAAATTTGTAAAATGTGACATTCGGAATCGAATCGCAAAACCGGAAAACCGTAACGAAACATTCGGCAATGCGCAACATTCGCCGCATTGAACAGCATAAATGTTCCGAAACCGGTGAGATAATAAATGTTGTTACGCCTTTGTTCCAATATTTTCCGCCAAGGCCAATACGATTACTTTCCGTAATTGTTTTTGTTTATCGAGTATCGACAAATATTCAAGTCTCATCGGCGTTTTATTGAGCTTGGTTCGCGAAGTTACCCGCTCCCCTCTCCGCAATTTTTCCCAAACTTCCTTTCCTTCTTTCTCTCCGCCGGGATAAGTTTCAACAAAAGTATGCCCCACAAAATCACTTCTGTCGGCATTTCCGGCTATTTTCAAAAGTCCTTCGGTGATCGATTCCGTAATTCCGTCCGATGAAAACTCGATGGCATCGAACACGTTCATGACGGACTCGTTTAGTTGTCGCGCTTCATATTCCTTATCCTCGCTTATTTGTTGTAACTCCTTCATCCGTTCCATGAGTTCCGATTGTTCGGTTTCTTTGCGACGCATATCCTCCTGTGTAGCTTGCATTTCTTCCATGTTTTGGCGAAGTTCTTCTTCCTGCTCGACCATTTCTTGCGCTTGTATTTGCGTTTTCTCCAACAGTTTTCGGGTACGTTCCGCCGCTTTCGCCGATCCGATGGCCGATGCGATACTTTCGCCAACCTGTTCCACAAACCCGATTTGGAAAGGCTTAAACGACTTAAACGAAGCAAGTTCCACCACGCCGTATATTTCGTCGTTGATTTTTAACGGCACGATTAACAAAGCACGCGGATCACTGCCGCCCAACCCGGATTGAATGTTGATGTAACCTTCGGGAACATCCGTCATGTAAATGGTTTCTTTTTCCAACCAACACGT
>JAVBNP010000251.1:0-10117 GCA_031551455.1 Bacteroidales bacterium
AACGGCGGTAATCTTGTGATCGCCGGTGATCATCACGGGTTTGATGCCCGCCGTGCGACATTTGTCCACGGCGGCTTTCACTTCTTCGCGCGGCGGATCGATCATACCGATCATACCGATGAAAATCAATCCGTTTTCCCATGAGGCGGGTTCTATTTTATCGGGCAATTCGGATATTTCTTTGTATGCACCGGCCAACACGCGCAGAGCGGCGCCGGCCATTTCCGCGTTGGCTTTTCCGATTTCCGCTTTTTCAACTTCGGTTAACGCACGTACCTGTCCGTTGATCAATTGCGCGTCGCAACATGCCAATAATTCGTCCAATCCGCCTTTGGTATACACGATTTGCTTTCCGTCGCTTTTTCGATGAACGGTAGTCATCATTTTTCGCTCGGAATCGAACGGAATTTCCGCAACACGCGGCATGGCTGTCTCTAATGCATCTTTTGCCAACTTAAATCTCAATCCCGCATCTAACAAAGCAGTTTCGGTGGGATCGCCCGTTGTTTTCGATTGTCCGTTTTCGTAACTCAATTTGGCATCGTTGGCCAAAACGGAAGCGACAAGCAACGATTCCCGTTCGAAATCGAGTGCGGGCAAATCTTTGGACAACTCCACGGTGACGCCGTCGGTGTATATTTTGACAACCGTCATTCGATTTTGCGTCAGCGTTCCCGTTTTATCGGAACAAATCACGCTTGTGCTGCCCAACGTTTCCACGGCAGGCAATGTTCGCACGATAGCGTTCTTTTTGACCAAGCGTTGCACACCCACGGCCAACACGATGGTCGACACGGCAGGTAAACCTTCCGGAATTGCGGCTGCCGCGAGACTTACGGCAATCATGAACATTTCGAGCGGTTGTCTGCCGTGTATCCAACCCACGACAAAAATAAGCGCACAAATAATTAATGCGGCAATCCCGAGAAACTTACCCAACTGATCGAGTTTCTGTTGCATCGGGGTTTTGGTTTCGGGCACGGACTGAATCATGGCGGCAATTTTGCCCACTTCCGTATTCATTCCCGTTCCGATCACGATTCCCTTTCCGCGCCCGTAAGTAACCGTACTCGACGAAAAACCGAGATTGTCGCGATCACCAAGCGGAACTTCGTCTTCATTGATGGTTTCGGTAAATTTTTCTTCGGGAACCGATTCTCCCGTAAGCGCGGCATCGGTAATTTTCAAGTTAATCGCTTCCGCCAAACGCAAATCGGCGGGAATGGAGTCGCCCGTATCGAGCACCACCACATCACCGGGAACCAATTCGCGCGACTCGATGACTTGCACTTGTCCGTTGCGGATCACCTTGCAATGCGGCGCCGACATCTTTTCGAGCGCTTCGAGCGATTTTTCGGCTTTGGCTTCCTGCGCCACGCCGATACAAGCGTTCAATATCACGATAACCAAAATGATAATCGCATCGGTAAATCCTTCGCCGTTCACATAACCAACAACGCCCGATATACTGGCCGCCAATAACAACACGATGATCATGAAACTTTTGAATTGTTCCAAAAATTTCACGAACAGGCTTTTTCCTTTTTTCTTGGCAAACTCGTTGGGTCCGTATTGCTCAAGACGTTTTTTCGCTTCTTCGGGCGTAAGACCCGACGTTAATGATGTTGCGAGAATTTTTGCCGTCTCGTCAAACGAAATATTGTAATATTTGTTCTCCGTGTTCACGTTTACACTCATGCTGTGTTTTTTATAATGACCAATGTTTAAAGGAAACAAATTTAGTCGATTTTTGATTATGATCTCGGGCATAAGATTCGAAAACGTAATTGGATGTTTCCGGTCTATCCCGTAACAATAAATATATCCGAATGTTACGAATATTTGTTTTTTTTGTACGAACAATGTACTTTTATGTTTGATTCCGTTCCCCGAATAAGTTTATTACGGGTAAAACAACATTAATGCAATCACGTAAATGACTTTTCATGAAAACCGATTCGCGTCAACGAATGCTCGATGCGTTCAATTACAATTATCCCGATAAAATACCCGTGGTGTACCATCCGTCGTCTGCGGGACTTTACGTGCACGGACAAAAACTAATCGATTTATTCAATCGGTATCCTTCCGACAACCCGATAAATTTCGATAAAATTCCCGATCCGGGCCCGAATGCTTTCGACGAAAACGGCAAATATCACCAATTTATTACCGACGAATGGGGAACGCAATGGGAATACCGCATATTCGGCATCGCGGGACATCCCAAACATTATCCGTTTGCTTCGTGGAAAGCGGCTTTGGAGAATTATTCGTTTCCTCCGCTTTCGCCGATCGATTCGCCGACTTTTATTCGAGAACAAATCGGAACGATAGAAAATCGAAATCATTATTTAATTTTTGATGGATGGATTTCGATTTTCGAAAGGCTCCATGCCTTGCGTCCCTTCGAAGAGATGTTGATGAATTTGTGTACGTACGACGAAGATATTCTCGCTTTTATCGACAAACTGACGGAATATTGGATATCCGTCATCGATCGATACATCGCTCTCGAAACCGATGTTTTCGTTTTCGGGGACGATTGGGGAACGCAAAACTCCACATTGATTTCTCCCGAAATGTTTCGCAATATATTCAAACCCCGTTACCGAAAATTATTCGATCGGATACAAACTCGTCCCGACGGATTGATCTTTCTGCATTGTTGCGGTTACATGGGCGAATTGCTGGATGAGTTTGTCGAACTCGGTATTAGGGGATTATGGCCACAAATCGGAATTTACGACAAGGATGAAAACTTTACCGCAAAATGTAAGGAAAACAAGATAGCCGTTTACATTCATCCGGATCGTCAACACCTTATTCCCTTGGGAACACCTCGGGAAATACGCAATTACGTGAAAGCTGCGGCCCGGAAATACCAAAAACTCGGCGGTGGCGGTATTTTTTACGTAGAAATAGAGAACGATGCTCCGTTCGAAAACGTCAAAGCTTTGATCGAATCCATACACGAATATCGATAAAACGAAAATCATTATCCGCTTTTATGAAACCGAAAGAGCCAAAAATTCGTACAACTATTATTACTTTATTGAAATTCGAAATATGAGCAGATATATTATTTTCATCATCGTATCATTGTTTTTCTTCGGAAACACGTTCGGCCAACCCGACGAAAAGGAAACGGCCAAGCTTTTTCAAACCGACGATAAATTGCCGAAACAACAAGATTTTTCGGCCATCGATAATTATGTTCTCGGACTGAAAAATCGAAAGAAAATGTCCGAAGAAGAGTTGGTTGCCCTCATTACCAAACAATCGCAAACAAAAACGGAAAAAGCGCGCGCGATTTTCATTTGGATCGCCGACAATATTGCCTACGATACGAGCTACAAAATCACCTCGAAAGAAGATGCGCTCAAACAGGGAAAAGGTGTTTGCCAAGCTTATTCGGGCATATTTCAAAGCTTTTGCGAAACGGCGGGATTGGAAGTAATCACCATTTCGGGAGAATCAAAACAGTATTATTACAAACAACC
Source organism: Bacteroidales bacterium (assembly GCA_031551455.1). Lineage (GTDB taxonomy): Bacteria > Bacteroidota > Bacteroidia > Bacteroidales > UBA4181 > JAIRLS01. The sequence goes on from JAVBNP010000251.1 coordinate 3,504, forward strand.
TTCGGATTTGGATAAAGGCGGCCACGCATGGAATGCCGTGAAAACGGAAAACGATCGATGGATGTTGGTTGATGCCACATGGGGCGCGGGACACGTGATGAACAAGGTCTTTACGCATCAATTGACAACTTATTGGTTTGATCCCGTTCCCGAAATTTACATTTTCAGCCATTTTCCCAAAGAAGAAAATCAACAATTTCTGAATAAGCCCGTCGGCAGAGATGATTTCCTCGCCATGCCGCCGCCATATCCGAATGTGTGTCTTTGGGGATTCAATCCGCATGCATTGCTTGCATATTTTTTGAAAAATAAAAAAGCCTCCTTTCCGGAAATGTATTCCTTGGAAGTAACTTGGAAAATCAATACAATGCCCGTTTGTTACGAATTAAAAAAAGGAAAATCATACAAGTTTGAATTTATTCTGCCCGAAAATGAAGATGTGGCTATCATTTTCAATAATAAAGATTGGGTTCGATTTGAAAAAGACGGAGATAAATATACGGCCGTCTTCACTCCCGAAAAGAAGGGAACCGCGGTAGTAGCGGTCAAACAAAACACGGGGAAATTCGGCGGCGTTTTTAAATATGAGGTAATCGATTGATCGGGAGATCACCGAATTTGTTACTTTTGTCCGCTTATAAAACATAATGGACAAAATTTATTTAAAACCGGGACGTGAAGAATCGCTTCTTCGCTTTCATCCTTGGATCTTTTCGGGAGCCATCAAAAAAGTGAACGGCTCGCCCGGTACCGGCGACATCGTTGAAGTGTATTCGGCTTCGGGCGAATTTGCGGCCGTGGGACATTATCAGCCCGTCGGATCTATTTCCGTACGGGTTTTATCATTTTCGAACCGCCCCGTCGACAGAGATTTTTGGAAAGAAAAGTTGCAAAATGCGTATCGATTGCGTCAATGTGTCGGATTAACGGATAATCCGCACAACAACGTGTATCGTTTGATTCACGGCGAAGGCGACGGTTTGCCGGGATTGGTAATCGACATATATGGACAAACGGCGGTATTTCAAGCACACACTTCGGGAATGTACCGATTGAGGAGCTTGTTCGCGGAACTGCTGGTTGAAATATACGGAGATAAGCTTACGGCGGTATACGACAAAAGTGAAGGCACATTATCCGTTTCGGAGACAAGTAACGGCTATCTGATCGGAAAAATGCCCGAAACAGGTACTTTTACGGAATACGGCAATCATTTCACGGCCGACTGGGAAGGGGGACAAAAAACGGGATTTTTCATTGACCAACGCGAGAACAGACGTTTGGTGGAACAATACGCAAAAGGCCGAACGGTGCTGAACATGTTCGGCTATACGGGAGCTTTTTCCGTGTACGCCTTACGCGGCGGCGCCAAAGAAGTGCATACGGTTGACAGTTCGCAAAGAGCGATTGATGCAGCCAATCGTAACGTTATGCTCAATTTTCCCGACGACAACCGGCATCAAAGTTTTGTAAGCGATTGTTTTCAATTTCTGAAAGAAACAAAACAAACGTATGATTTGATGATCGTAGATCCTCCGGCATTCGCCAAAAACCACAAAGCGCTCAAAAATGCGTTGCAGGCATACAAACGTTTGAATGCAAATGCGCTGAATATTACTCGTCCCGGCGGCATGTTTTTTACCTTTTCCTGTTCGCAAGCGGTATCCAAGGACCAATTCCGCTCAGCCGTATTTTCTGCGGCAATCGAATCGAAACGCCGAGTACGAATCATCCATCAATTAACCCAACCCGCGGATCATCCGGTGAACATTTTTCATCCCGAAAGCGAATACCTTAAAGGGTTGGTTTTGTTCGTAGAATAACGCATCGGTGATTTTTTTGAAATATATTTTAGAAAAAATTATATTTTTTTATCGGTTTATGTTGCGCGATTCAAAATTAGCATTACCTTTGCACCGCCTTTCAAGAAAAGGGTCTTTGACATAAAATGGTCCGTTCATCTAAGGGTTAGGATTCAAGATTTTCATTCTTGCCATAGGGGTTCGAATCCCCTACGGACTACCAGACAGGGGAAGTTTCTGGAAGAACTTTTCAAAAACAAAAGGCAAACAAGGGTTTAGGAAATGTAAGGGTACATTTCCTAACCCTTTTTTTGTGTTTTTTTCCAAAAAAACGGAGACAATTCTGAGACATAAAATTTTTATGTTCCCAAACTTAAAAATATGTCTCCGCCATGTATGAATTATCATTTGTACTAAGGAAAAACGCTCCAAAAAAGAATGGAGCCGTTCCCGTCAATATATGGCTAAAGATTGATAATCTACGACACCAGATATACGGGATAAATGTATCTGTTTGTGAAAAAGATTGGGACGAAAAAAATAAGGTTGTTAAAACTACTGACCCGTTTTTCCTGACCAAAAACGAAAGAATAAAAGAGGCTTACTCAGAAGCCTCAAAAGTTTTGGTTTTGCTCGAATTAAAGGGAAAAGTGACTTACAAAAATTTCAAGCAAGATTTTGACACAACCGATAAAAAGAATATAGCTGAAAGGCATATTGACGAAATTAAACCTGAAGAAAAACCGAAAACATGTTTTCATAAGTTTGCCGCAGAATTTGTAGACCTTCATAAAGCAAAGTGGAGCGACGGACATCAAAAGAACGTTAATTCGGTACTTACCAAAGTAAAAGATTTTCAGGAAACGTTATGCTTGGAAGACTTAAATTTAGAATTTTGGCAACGCTACGAAAAATATTTACGTGAGGAAAAAGAAAATATTTCTAATACGATACATAAGAATTTCAAATACCTGAAACCGATTTTACGGTTGGCCGTCAAAAGGAAAATTATTTCGGATAACGATCTCGAAGATTATTCTATTAAGAAGAATCCGACCAACAGGGAATTTTTGACATTTGAAGAATTGGGCGAGTTGGAATCGTTACTCGGAACGTATGCACCCAATACCAAGCATTATAATGTGTTGTCAAATTTTCTTTTCATGTGCTACACGGGATTGAGGTATTCCGACCTGTACAGTTTGCGGTGGGAAAATGTAGTAAACAATCATTTAGATTTGATCATGGAAAAAACAGAGGAAAGGCAAATCATTCCCCTTTGCGATTCGGCAAAGAATATACTACCACAACGGGGGATGCCTTTAATGAAAGTTTTCAAAGTAATATCAAACCAAAAAATGAATGACTATCTCAAAGGAATAGCCATTGCTGCGAAAATTAATAAAACGGTATCATGTCATGTCGCCCGTCATACGTTTGCCACAATCAGTCTTTCAATCGGAATACCGATTGAGGTTGTCAGCAAACTTCTTGGCCATTCGGATATTCAAACCACGCAAATCTACGCTAAAATCATTGACAAGTCTAAATTCGATGCAATGGAAAAATGGAATAATTATCCAAAACCAATTGCATCAAACGACAATAAGGAAGTGGTTGATGATGCAATCGAACACTGTCCGATGGATAGCGATTCGTTTGATGGTTTTCAAGAAGAAAATGAGAAAATCATTCTCTCCCATTTGAGTAAAGAACAATTAAATGAATTTGAAAAATTGGAGCTACCCATTCGATTAGAAAAAGCACATGGGTTATTCTTATTTTCCTGTTATACGGGATTCGATTATGATTTGATGAGTAGCCTACAAAAAATACATTATGATGATTCAACAGGCAATCTCATCTTTACATATAACGAAAAAGAAATTTTGTTTCTTTTGATACCTGAAGCGAAAAAAATAATCGAAAAAATCATAAGACAATCTCAAGATAAGTCTTTATTTGACATACCGTCACGAATGACAATTAATATGGACTTACGAGAAATAGAAATCATACACAACCTTCAAAAAATTCATGTATTGGGGTCTGCAAAACGTACATTTTATGCTACCGTATTTGGAAATTATGATTATCCGCCTGATACTTATAGATTATTGATTGATAAAATGAAACGTCATTTTTTGCGTAACATGGAGATAAAAGTTAGATTAGATTAATCATTATAAATAAAAAAATTATGGACTTACAAATCATTCAAAATAAAATATTTGAGATACGAGGATGTCGGGTAATGCTTGACTTTCACCTTGCCGAACTGTATGGAGTGAAAACAAAAGCATTGAAACAAGCTGTAAAACGTAATATTGAACGATTTCCTGACGATTTTAAGTTTGAATTGTCAAAAGAAGAATGGAGCGAACTGGTCACAAATTGTGACCAGTTTCCCGAAACCCTCAAACACAGTTCCATAAATCCTATGGTTTTCACTCGTGAAGGTATCTCAATGCTTTCATCTGTGTTACGAAGTCCGACAGCTATTCGGATGAACATTGCAATTATGCGTGCATTTGTACAGATGCAGCAAATGATTCTTGGATATGAAGAACTTTGTAAAAGGATAGAAGAATTGGAAATAAGTACCGATGCACAATTCAACGAATTATATCAGGCGCTCACCGAATTATTGAGTAAACGGGAAATTGACGACAGGACACGGAAGCCGATAGGATTCAAATCATAGTAGAGATTCAAACATAAAATGGTTATTTCCTGAAAAATACACTAATCACAAATCGTGATTGGTGTATTTTTTACAAGTTGCTTTGATTAATAACCAACACAACTATTTTGCAAACGCTATTAAATTACTGAACATAAACCAACTAACTTAAACTTTTACGGTTGGGATTTGTTTCAATTGACTAATATCGTTGATATGAAAAAGAAAAAAAGTGATATAGAGTTATTTACGGTCAATAACGACACACAGGTTGTACTACCATTTTCCGAAGGTATAAAAGCGGGATTTCCTTCGCCAGCTCAAGACTATATACACGATGTGATTGACCTCAACAAAGAGTTAATCAGACATCCGGAAGCTACTTTTTATGGAAGGGTAACGGGTGATTCAATGGAAGACGCTTGCATTTTTGAGGGAGATATCCTGGTTATTGATAAATCACTTGAAGCAAAAAATAATTCTCTGATTATTTGTTTCATAGATGGTGAGTTTACACTTAAATACCTCAAAAAAGAAAAAGACAAAGTATATTTGCTCCCTGCCAATAAAGAATATGATCCCATTATGCTTACCGCAGATAATCAGGTAATTATATGGGGAGTGGTAACATATTCGATAATGAACCATATTCAAATACGTAAACATCATTAATTGTGTTTGCCTTAGTCGATTGCAACAATTTTTACGCTTCGTGTGAGAGGGTATTCAATCCGTCACTCAACGAAAAACCCATTGTGGTACTCTCAAACAACGATGGATGTGTGATTGCCCGTTCGCAAGAGGCAAAAGATTTGGGCATTGCAATGGGTGTTCCTGCTTTTCAGATAGAGCCGCTCATCAAAACGAATGGCGTTGAAGTATATTCGTCAAATTACACATTGTATGGGGATATGTCTCAAAGGGTGATGAAATGTTTGTCGCAATTCGCTCCCGAAGTTGAGATTTATTCAATAGACGAATGTTTTCTTAACCTTTCGGGAATGGAACATTTTGATTTAAAGGCATACGGGGCGAAAGTAGTTCAAACTACCACACAAAACACGGGAATACCTGTTTCGATGGGTATAGCTCCTACAAAGACATTAGCAAAGTTAGCCAATCGCTTTTCCAAAAAAAATAAAGGTTACAAAGGCGTTTGCCTGATTGACACGGAAGAAAAGAGAATCAAAGCCCTACGGCTTACTGACGTTGGAGATATTTGGGGTATTGGTAGGCAAACCGCTCAAAAACTATATAAAGCAGGGGTTAAGACTGCTTACGATTATACCCAAATGCCCCGTGCATGGGTACGAAAAAACTTGACTGTAGTGGGTGAGCGCACTTGGTGCGAGCTTCTTGGCGAATCCTGCATTGACATGGAAACAATTCCGCCAGATAAAAAACAAATCTGTACAAGCAGGTCATTCGGCAACATGGTAGAAGATTTACCCACCCTTTCGGAAGCCGTTGCTACATATGCCGCCACCTGTGTCCGTAAATTACGCAAACAAAAGTCTTGCGCCGTTTCACTAATGGTATTTATCCATACGAACAATTTTAGGGCAGACTTACCGCAATATTACCGAAATAGTGTTGTGTTATTACCTGTTGCAACATCAAGTACTATTGAAATAGTACATTATGCAAGGCAGGAGCTTGAAAGAATATACAAAAAGGGGTTTCAATATAAAAAAGCAGGGGTGATAATTTTAGAAATAGTACCGGAAAATGCGGTACAAGGTAATCTTTTCGATAACGTTGATAGAGAAAAACAAAAACGCCTGATGAATGCTACCGACAAAATAACCGACCGTTTCGGTAGGAATAAATTAATACTTGCTGCACAGGGTGATGGTAAAAGATGGAAATTAAGGCAGGAAAAACTTTCGAGGAGTTATACCACGAACATAAAAGACATTATCCATATAAAATTGTAAACGATGTGTTTCCGTAACTCGATGTCTAAAAAAGCCCAAGAATTGGCTGCTCGTTATGGCCGTAAATCCAATATATTGGAAATGTATCAGGACATGATGAAAGAAATGGAAAGGGAGATACAAGCGAAAGAAAAATACCTGTACAGTGCCTATCCGCACAAAGATAAAACAACGCAACAATACGTATATACT
>JAVBNP010000112.1:0-10589 GCA_031551455.1 Bacteroidales bacterium
GAGAAACCATGGAACATTTTTGATTTTCGATTTTTGATTGACGTAATTTCGGCAATCGAAAATCATCAATTAAAACCGGTTACAGTACTTTTACCGCAAACGGATCGGATTTCCACAAACCGTGCTTGGTACAATAACTCATGGCAGTGAGATTCATGGAAACCAACGGGGCAATGACGTGAAAATCAGCTTCAATATTGCCCGCTTGTTTATCGAAAGCCTCGGGACTGTATCGTGTTTCGGCCAAAAGGGTTTCCCTGTTCCACAATTGAACAAATGCAATATGATGGTCGTCATCGGCGGGATGTGTATATCGGTCGCCCATCTTAACGGTTACGGTAAATTTTTCGCCGCGGGGGACTTCTTCTTTGCATATGATATGAGGCGTGTGGCGATCGAAATAATCTTTCCGCAATTCTTTTTCTTCTTGATCGATGTCTACGGATGTGAATACTCTCGGCATATTACGATAAAATAAAATGATTGATAATGAGACCCCGTAAGGGTCGAACAACCGATTTATTCTTCAAAATTATAAATATTTTTTGGAATTTGTATTATTTGGCTTTATCTTTGCACTCCGAAAAAAGATAATACCGTACACAAAATATATTGCGGGGTGGAGCAGTGGTAGCTCGTTGGGCTCATAACCCAAAGGTCGTAGGTTCGAGTCCTGCCCCCGCTACATGAAAAAGCCGATCCGTTAAAGACGAATCGGCTTTTTGCTTTTTGATTGAATCTTTATTTTTACGAGTTTATGCCATTCCTTTGAAATCTGACAATCGATTGATACACATTACGGGTATTTTGTACGGATTGGTGATCAGTTTTTCTTCTCTCAAACCGAATAAAAATTTATTGATGGTGGGAACATCTTCCATTTGGATCATGATCATGTCGGCATTCAATTCCTTGGATAGTTCCAAGATCGTTTCGGCGCTGTTCTTTTTTTTATCATGGGTGATAAAATTTACTTTTATGCCTTGATCTTCCAATACTTTTGTCATCAATTTCAAATTGGCGGCAATATTCTTTTCTTTATCCGTGCCTTTTCCCGAAGGCGTAATGATGTTCATGACGGCATCGGGATAATATTGACCGAAAAATACCACCCGTTTCAACTTTGCATCGTGTTTTTTTAAGAAATTAATCGGAAAAGCAATGTTATGCAAAGTGATACCGGCAGGTTGATCTTGTACGACAAGAAAAGGAACCGACGAGCCGGATAATATTTTGATGGTACGGATTCCCGTATAACGTTTAATCCCTCTGACGCCTCCCGTTTTCAATATGACAAACGTGGGATTCAGTTCTTCGGATACTTTTTTGATTACCGAATACGGACGACTGCCCGAACGAATCATAAATTCGGGTCGAATGCCGAATTTATCGAAACATTCTTCGGCGACGAAACACATTTTTTTCTCTGCCGCCGGAATATCCGTCTCTCCTATCGCAACGTGCAAAAGCATTAACCGTTGTTTCATCGCTTTTGCCATGTAAGCGCCGTGTTCCACCGCATGATACGCCAAAGGAGAAAAGTCGCAGGGAATCAAAATTAAATCATCATTGGTATTCATACAAAATCAAGCTTAAATTATCTCATGCTATTGTATTTCAATATATAAAGCATTTTGTCGCTTTGTCGGATTCAAACAATCGCACCTCTAATTATACGGTATACGAAAAGTTAAGCATAACGGTTTCACAATTTGACGGTAAATAATTCGATTTCGTTATGATCGATGCAATATTTTTTGCGGAATCTTCGACTTTATATCCGCAATGTCGTTATACGGCAATTGTTTCGATAGAATATCGACCCGAAATTAATATTTATTGTAATATTAAACAATAAAATCCCGAATACTTTCGAACGGAACATTTTTTTGATTTTTGATTCGAAACGTTAACTTTGTACGTTGTTGAAAAAAAATCGACAAAAACTCTTTTTCTATACTCAACACATTTATTCGAAAAGTGTTTCGGGTTTAATACCGGAAATTTGAGTATAAAAAGTATCGCATAAAGTCGACATGAAAAAAATACATATCGTAACGGTTATGTCCCTTTTGTTAATCCCGCCGGTTGGCGCACAAGAAAAAACAGGATCAAAACGAGACGTGGTTTTGGAAGGCGCCGTCAATTTCAGAGATTTGGGAGGTTATGTTACCATCGATTATCGACGAATCAAGTCGGGACGTATTTACCGTGCGGCCGATATCAGCAAGTTGACCGATTCGGACATGGAAGAATTGAAACGTCGGAAAATATATACGGTCATCGATTTTCGCGGCGAAGAAGAAGCCGCCAAAGCCCCGGATCGGTTATTGCCCGGGACGGATTATTTGCTCCTTCCGGCAGGGAGCGGCAATACACATGATTTAGCCGCATTTGTCGGCGACCAAAAGTCGGGCACGGATGTGATGACGGCTTTTTATTCGGATATTTCCTTTTTCAAAGAAAAGTATCGGCCGTTTTTTCGGAAATTGTTGACGTTACCCGATACTTCGGCCGTTGTATTTCATTGTTCGGCGGGCAAGGATCGTACGGGAATTGCGGCGGCATTGCTGTTGTATGCATTGGATATTCCCCGGGAAACGATTTTTTCGGATTATACGGCCACCAATCTTTATCGTAAGGATGAAAACGAGAAGATGATTGACGAAATGGTCGGTCAAGGGATGGATCGAAAATTTGCCGAACAAATCATGGCTGCCGACCCACGCTATTTGGAAGCCGCATTTGATGCAATCAAACGTCGATACGGCAGTATTGATGCATTTTTGTACAAAGAATTGGGATTGGATGAACGAGCGAAACAAATACTCAGAGAGAAATACCTGCAATAAAAAACGTTTTTAATTTGATTTTGCAAACATGAACCATAAAACATATATATCATGAATTCAAAAGAACCATCGCGTCGATCTTTTTTGAAAAAAGCCGTTATGTTATCGGCAGCTGCCGGGGCCGTTCCGACGATTCTGACTTCCGTTCGGGCGTCGGAATCCGTACCGTTTGCCGTAAAACGGGCAAATGCCAACGAGCGTGTTAACCTTGCCTGTTGCGGGATAGGCAACAGAGGCGGCGAGCTTATTCGCGAATTGTACAACACGGGATTGGCGGATGTCGTTGCTTTGTGCGACGTGGATATGGGTGCGCCGCATACGCTAAAAATTACGGAAATGTTTCCCAACGCCAAACGTTTCCAAGATTTCAGAGAAATGTTCGATAAAATGGGCTCCTCCATTGATGCCGTTTCGATCGGTGTTCCCGATCATTCGCATTTCCCGATCGCGATGACCGCAATGGGACTCGGAAAACATATATACGTGGAAAAACCGTTGGCACGAACATTCCAAGAAAACGAACTTTTGATGAAAGCCGCGAAAAAATACAAGGTTGTTACCCAAATGGGAAATCAAGGCCATTCGGATGCGAATTATTTTCAATTCAAAGCTTGGGTGGACGCCGGAATTATCAAAGACGTAACCGCCATTACGGCGCATATGAATTCGGCGCGTCGTTGGCACGGATGGGATGTCAATATCAAAAGTTTTCCTCCCGCCGAGCCCGTTCCTTCAACGCTCAATTGGGATGAATGGCTGGCATCCGTGCAATTTCACGACTATAACCATGATTTTGTAAACGGACAATGGCGTTGTTGGTACGATTTCGGATTGGGTGCGTTGGGCGATTGGGGCGCCCACATCATCGATACGGCACATCAATTCCTCGACCTCGGATTACCTTACGAAGTAAATCCGATTAAATTGGAAGGGCATAATCCGTTTTTCTACCCGATGTCTTCCACCATATTGTTCAAATTTCCGAAAAGGAAAAGAATGCCGCCCGTGGACATCACTTGGTACGATGGTGTCGACAATCTGCCGCCGATTCCTCCCGGTTACGGAGTATCCGGGTTGGATCCGAACATTCCCGCACCGAGCACGGGCAAAATAGAAGCAAAGTTAAACCCGGGTAAAATTATATATTCCAAAACATTGACCTTAAAAGGCGGTTCGCACGGAAGCACGTTATCAATCATCCCCGAAGAAAAAGCCGTCGAAATGGCTTCGAAACTTCCGCTCGTCCCCGAAAGTCCGTCCAACCATTACAAGAATTTTCTGTTGGCCTGCAAAGGGTTGGAAAAGACTCGTTCACCGTTCGAAATTTCCGGACCGTTAAGCCAAGTATTTTCGTTGGGCGTCATCGCACAAAGACTCAATGCAAAACTTGAATTTGATGCAAAAAAGAAGCAAATAACCAACAATAAAACCGCCGATGCATTGCTGGCGCCGCCTCCGCGCAAAGGTTGGGAACAATATTACGAAGTGTAGCGATACATGAATCGTATTTGATTATTCGGACCCGACGGCCTTTCAAAACCGTCGGGTCTTTTTTTGCAAAAGTTGCATTGTTTTACAATTAACATAAAGGCAATTTTACGGCAATCGAAAAAATATGTAATTTTGAAGCTTTGACTTAAACGGCAAACAAAATAAAAATCATCCAAACACATAATTTGTGTGTTCGGTGTTTTGAATCAACGTATTAAATATCGTAAAAATGACAAAAGAAAAAGTAGTTTTGGCGTTCAGCGGAGGTTTGGATACTTCATATTGCGCCAAATATCTGAGTGACGAAAAAGGTTTTGAAGTTTATTCGGTGATCGTTAACACGGGCGGATTCTCTTCGGATGAACTGGCAGAAATAGAGCGTAAGGCATATAAATTGGGGGTGCGCCGGCACGAAACCGTTGATGTTACCGAGGAATATTACGAAAAGTGCATTAAATACATGATTTTCGGCAATATCCTAAAAAATAACACTTATCCGCTTTCCGTCAGTTCCGAACGCGTTTTTCAAGCCATTGCAACAGTGGAATATGCCAAGAAAATCGGTGCGACTTGTATCGCGCACGGGAGTACCGGCGCGGGAAACGATCAAGTGCGGTTCGATTTGGTATTTCAAATCATGATGCCCGAAGTAAAAGTTATTACACCCATTCGCGACATGAAATTATCGCGCGACGCGGAAATCGAATATTTGAAAAGTAAAGGCATTGAAGATAATTGGGAAAAGAAGGCTTATTCCATCAACAAAGGTTTGTGGGGCACAAGCATCGGCGGTCGCGAAACCTTGTCGTCCGACACATGGTTGCCCGAAGAGGCTTATCCGAGCCAATTGAAAGAAAAAGGCGAAGAAATTTTGGAGATAAAATTCGAAAACGGCGAGCCCGTTGCGGTTAATTGCGAAAAATTGACGCCGGTGGAAGCAATACGCAGCATCGAACGAATCGCGTCGGCTTATGCCATCGGTCGCGATACGCATGTGGGCGATACCATTATCGGTATTAAGGGACGTGTGGGATTCGAAGCTGCCGCGCCGCTTATTCTCATCAAAGCGCATCATTTGCTCGAAAAACACGTGCTTACCAAATGGCAACAATATTGGAAAGATCAATTGGCCGGATGGTATGGCATGTTGTTGCACGAAGGCCAATATTTGGATCCCGTGATGCGCAATATCGAAAAATTTATGGACGACAGCCAAAAATACGTGAGCGGCAAAGCGAAAGTGAGACTTCAACCGTATCGATTCGAAGTGTTGGGTATTTCATCGGATCACGATTTGATGAACGCCAAGTTTGCCAAGTACGGCGAAGAAAATACGGCTTTCACGGGCGACGACGTCATCGGATTTACCAAGATTTTGGCCAACCAAATGAAGATTTACGGAGCCGTAAATCAAGAGTGGTAATCCTTTGCAATGGCAACGATTTTCGGATCGATTTTGTTGCTTGTAATACCAAGTCGCTATCAAAATGGATACCTAAAAGGTTTCAAAAACCTGTTAGGTATCCATTTTCACGATCAAATTTACTCAAATTTGATAGCGGTTTAGTATAAATAAAACCAAACAAAAAACCGATCGCGTTTTAAACACGATCGGTTTTTTGTAAGCATCACCGGGAATTATTTTTTGGTGAAAATTTGTATTTTCCCCGTCGTAAAATCCGCAGGAACAATAATTTTTCCCGATGCATCAGGTTTGACGCGGCGACCGTTGATCAGTGCATATGATACGGATCCGCTGCCGTCAACCTCTAATGTAAACCGATTGTTTTTGTAGCGTAAATCGGCTTTGAGCGGACCGCTTTCCTTAAAAAGTCGCGGACGGATGGTCATGTTTTCGCCGGAAAATTTCACGCCGAGCATGTGGTGTATCATAAAATAAGAAACTTCCGCGGTTGTCCACGGCAAAGCTCCGGCCATACTCTCTTGATGTTTGAGAATGGGTATTTCTTCCAACCAAACGCCCGAATGACCGCCGTACATCGAAAGCCATTCCAATGATCGTCGGCTTCGATCGAGCAATCCCGCTTCGTGTTGCGCCCGCATGATAAACGTGGTTGCAAACGTCCATGGTCCGGGTTGATCAATTTGGGTGCTCGGATTGTAACGCTCGTATCCGCCGAAGGACCAACGACGATTCCAAAGTTTTTCCAAATCATCCAACGTGTTGCGCGATAATTCCGATGCCGGGTCGACTACACCCAAGGAAATCGGTATCGACATGGAGGCGTCGGGCATTAAATTGTGGTGACTTTCCACGGCGGCGGGAGCACCCGGAGCCATTCTGCAATTGAATTGCACCCGATTGACGACTTCTCCGGTTCTGTTGCGACGTTTAATTAATTGACCGTTTTCCGTCAGTTTCATCGTGGGGTGATACAACATGGCTTTTGCGATTTCGTCGGCTGCTTTTCGCCAACCTTCGGCCGACGATTGCGCATCGATGTATTTTGCCACGTCGGCGGCATCACGTAATCCGGTGATCACCCAAGCTTGATAAAACAATTCGTAAGCATCGTCGAAAACGCGCTCCCAGCATTCCCGTCGGTTATGCACCATTCCGGTTTCGTCACGGAACACGGGATTTAAAGGCCGTTGGACCATAGCGCGTATTTTTTCCTTGTTTTCGGAAAGGAGGGAAGCATCGCCCGTCCAATCAAGGTAACTTTTCATGACATGCATGAATTCGCCCATTTGATCAAGCTGTTCAAAGTCGGGTTTTTCGAAATTTCCGTAAATCATGGTGGTGCCTTCGTCGTTAATCATGTTCTTCAACATGTGGTTGAGCATGGCTCGGGCAATTTCGAATTCTCCGATATGAATCATTCCCAAAGCGGTGTGCGAAGCATCGCGTACCCACTGGCCTCCGTATTCGAACATTCCGGCATCCATGCGTCCCGCATCGGAAACATACCCCGGCAGGGTATAACGGCTTACATCGTGCATTTTTCGGACAATCGGATCGGAGGTAGCAATGGAGTTGGAATTTTTCCATTGATTGATAACGGCTTGTCGGGCATTCGGCAGCAGTTGAGGAAGATCTCGGGCTTGCGCATACAACGCTTCGGCCGCGATGCCCGGAACAGAAACGATTAGATAAGTATTGATCGTTTTTTTCTCGCCGGGCGAGAGAATGATCGGCACCGAAGTCAATTGATTTTTCTCTTTCGAAGCAACGGCGGGATAATCATTCGGCAGAACAAGCGCCATGGCGACATCTTCGTCGTTCCAAATAACGATGTTATCTCGTCGGAGCGTTGCTGATAAAGGGAGCGAAAGTCGAATCGACATCGTGTCGATACCGGCCAAATCGGCCGATTCCAACGTGATGCTTCTTTTGAAAACCCCGGTTCGGCTGATTGGTGTAAGCACTTCCCGCACTTTTACGCCGCTTGCCCACCATCGGGCTTCAACGGACGGAATGCCGTCTTCGACGATCCGATCTGTTTCGAGTTGCGTTCCCAATGCGGTTATGGGAAAGTTTTTCATGACAATTTCAAGGGCCGAAGACGAGAATCCCCGATCGGGAACATAATTGAAAGCAAATTTCTTTCTTTTGGTTTGAACGGTTTTTTCGGCATCGAAAAGCAGGAATGTAAAAGCCGGTCCCAAACCGACACGATCTGCTTGTATGACCATCTTGGCTCGTCCGCTGCGTACAACATAATAGTCTCGTCCGAAAAAATAGGCTTGATCAATAAGCGCTTGTTGCGCATCGCAAACAAACGGGAGGATCAAAAGTAAAAGTGCCGCCGGAGTGATTTTTCTTTTCATGATGTTATTGTCGGGATTGATTTAAACAAGAGCAAATATGGCTGTAAATGCGTTTAATCGAAATTCGCCATGCCGGTTTATTCGCGTTCTTCGCGAATACCGTTCGATTCTTCTTCCGATTCCGCACTTCCGGAATAATATTCGTCGACAATCATTCGATTATCTTCTTCCATCAAGAGGCTGAAATCTATTTCCTGTAACGTTTCCGGCTCCGTCACATGTTCGTTCTCGCATTTGAGGGTACGGAACGGATATTTTTTAAGCAAATTGTAATTATGTGTCACCATAACAACCGTTCGTCCCGAGTTTTTGATATCGACCAACAAATCCATGATTTCCGAAGATGTTTCGGGGTCAAGATTTCCGGTAGGCTCGTCAGCCAAAATAAGCATGGGATTATTGAGCAAAGCCCGGGCTATGGCAATGCGTTGTTGTTCTCCTCCAGACAATTGGTGTGGCATTTTGTATCCTTTGGCGGACATTCCGACTTTATGAAGTACTTCTTTGATGCGTTGGTCGGGATTGTTTTTCTTTTTCCAACCCGTTGCCTGCAAAACAAAAGCCAGATTGTTATACACGTTTCGATCGGTAAGCAGTTGAAAATCTTGAAAAACGACACCCATTCTTCGACGCAAAAAAGGTACTTGTTTGTTTTTCAGCGAATGTAAGGCATAACCCACGGCATACGCTTGGCCTTTCCGCAAGGGCAGTTCGGCATTCAATATTTTGATCAAGCTCGTTTTTCCGCTGCCGACTTTCCCGATCAGATACACAAATTCACCGGTTTCGACGGAAAAAGTAACGTCCGTCAAAACGGGATGGTCGCCGTGAAAGATACTTGCTTTATCGAACGAAATAATCGTTTGGGTTGCCATTATTTACCGGTGTATGATGAGGTCATCGTTTTGACGGCAACAAAAGTATGAAAAAATCGTTTATTTTAACGCAACGTTTTCAAATGTTGCCGTCTTTCTTATAAAGATAAGATAAATGAAAGTAGGGTATATTTTTTCGAAGATGGGCAAACGGGCGATTTCTTTCTTTACGATAAACCGGAGAGGATCTTCCATAAATTGCCAAAAATGGGATGATATGTACGATTCCGTTATTTCGAATCGAATGAAAAAATATTATTCCCATAAATAACACTCGGGAACTTAATTTCATGGGGTATAAAAAGGCAACCGAGCGGTTGCCTTTTTTATTATAAACGGGGCGATTAAAATTTATACGACAAACTCACCACGGTTCCGTAGTCCGTTTTTTCGGCGTCGGGATTGGGCGGTTTCCGGTCGTAACTGACATAAAAGGTCCACGACAGATCGAAATTTTCGATTAATTCCCAAGCAAAGGTGGTATTCATTTCGTAGCGTACGCGGCCTTTCTGCGAAAGGTTGGTATAAAACGCGTTCTTCGATGTAATTTGCATGTTGGGGCCGGAAAATTTGTAAAAATTCATCACAAAACCCAGCGGGATTTCCACCTGAACATCATTTACTCCGGCGGTACTTAACTCTTGATTTAAACTTACTCCGAGCATGCTCATAATCTGCATTCCGGTGGTTAATATAAATTTTCGACCTCCTCCCAACACTTCTTGGTAACGTCGTGCAACGGCTAATTGCAGATTACGTTGGTAATCCAATTCCCCGATCCAATACCATCGGTTGTTGTTTTTCCAGCTGAAGTAACCCGTCAATCCCACATCGGTACGATCTTGCGAAAACGAAGTGGTATCGATGGTTGCATTGCTCGAACCGGTAAGGTTGAGAATAACTCTTTTGGTGGTGTAATATATGTCGGTACTTGTGTTTAGCTGTCCGATGCCGCTCGAGTGCGTATAATTGAAGCCTATCGACAAATTTCCCTGTAACCTGTTTTTGAAGGATTTATCAATGGGCGTCATTAAGGTAATATGATTGACCGAGATTAATCGGATGTATCGGGAACTGACAATATATACAAATCCTTCTTTGGGTGCCGGTTTGAGTACTCCGTAATATAACATTTGGTCAACCGTTTCTATCCTAAACGTATCGGTTGCGGTATTGATGGATTGTACTTTTGAGATTTTAATATCGATGATTCCCACATTTTTGGTATCTACCGTCAATTTTCCCAATTGCAGTTCTTTCAACTCTCCGGTAATTACCTCATTGTGATAAAGTACAATTGTATCTTGCTTGATGTGAGCCGCTTGAATTTCTCTTGCAAAAAAAACGGCCAGCAATAATAAAATTCCCGACAAGCGAACATTCATGGGAGTATGGGACTCGTTATCCTCGATTAAAACAAGACATCTTTGTTAAAATCGATAACAGTTCCGAACACGGATTGTTCATCCTTTTTTAAAACCAAAATCCGATGTTAATCGCTCCGAGTAAACTGTGCGTGGCATTTGATGAGCTTAACGTGAAGCCCAACGGCCCGACGATACTGTTGTATTGCAGTGAA
>JAVBNP010000241.1:0-11445 GCA_031551455.1 Bacteroidales bacterium
TCGGCATGTTGTATGAAGGAATGACCGACGACGGATTAAAATGTTTCCGTTCCGTACGCGAACGTTTCGATGGATATAAACGTAATCCGTTCAACGAACCCGAGTGCGGTCATCATTATGCCCGCAGCATGGCTTCGTGGGCGGGAATATTGGCGATAACCGATTTTCAATATTCCGGAGTCGATAAAAGCATGACCATCACTTCGCGTCCCGGGATGTATTTTTGGAGTAATGGTTACGCCTGGGGAACCTGTAAGGTGGAAAATCGAAAAGCTACCGTTACCGTGCTCGAGGGAAATCTTAATCTCACATCCTTCACCTTGAAAGGAATCGGAACGGCCAAATTGAAAAGTTTTAGTTTGTCGGAAGGAAATGATCGAATAATAACGTTGTAAATGATTTTTGCATAGCGAACAAAATCCGGCCGGGAAAGGGTTAATCCGTTTTGATCGGAGAAAACGGTAAGGTAAAATAGAAGGTGGATCCGACGTCCACTTGTGACTCAACACCGATGTGTCCTCCCATCATTTCGACCAAATTTTTGGAAATAGCCAGTCCGAGTCCCGTGCCTCCGTATGATGCTTGCGTTTGTTCGTCGTGTGCTTGGCGAAATCGCTCGAAAATGTATTTTTGTTTTGATAAAGGCACCCCGATTCCCGTATCTTCGACAAAAAAGTACAATTCGGAACAATTATCCGTTAATCGATACCCGAAACGAATGTAACCCTTTCGGGTAAATTTAACGGCATTTCCGATCAAATTTGACAGTATTTGGCGAACACGTACGGGATCGGCCTCAATCATGCCGGGCGAAACAAATCTGCTTTTGTCGAGTACTAATTCCAAATTTTTGTCTTTTTTCAAGATAAAATCCCGGAAAAAAATCTCTAATTCATCCATCAAAGTGTTCAAATCAAACACTGCGGGATGCAGCGCCAATTGATGTGAATCTATTTTGGATATATCGATGATGTCTTCGATCAATTGCAAAAGTTGTTGCACATTGCTGCGGATAATACGCACATACGATTGTCTTTTTTCCGTCGAAAGATTTCCTTTCTCGATGAAGCTGAGAAATCCGACAATACCGTTCATCGGCGTGCGTATCTCATGCGACATGTTGGCCAAAAAAGACGATTTGAGCATATCCGATTCTTCGGCTTGTTCCTTTGCCTTGATCAATTCGCTTTCGAAGTTTTTTCGATCCGTGATATCAACAATAATACCGTCCCATACGATACTTTGGTTTTTACCGGGATGCGGCATGGTATTCTCGAGCAACCAAACTTCTTTATCTCCTTTTTTGAGCCGATATTCGCATGAATAAGACGACATCGTTCGGATGCTTTCCCGTTCCGACAATCGTTTCTTTTCGAGGTCCCCGGGATCGATCAAGCGATACAGATTGTTGATATCGCTCATGATGTCGTCGGCGCTCAATCCCAACCATTCTTCCGCCGTATTGCTGATGTACGAAACGACTTCGGCCATATCCGGAAAAACGGACTTACGGTAAATACACCCGCCGGGAAGGTTATCGCTCAACGTTCGCAACTGTATTTCGCTTTGTTGCAATTTGGCGGTTTGTTCCCGAACCATCTCTTCCAAACGGTCTTTGTATTGGTACAGTTCGTTATGAGATTCCTGCAATTCGTTATTGATGCGCAAGATTTCCTCATGTTGGGTTTCCAACTTTTCGTTTGCTTGTCGGTTGAGTCGGTTACTGTGAAAAATAAGCCCCAATAAAATAACCGTAAAAATCAAGGCAACGGACGTAACAAAGACGATGATTCGTTGTTGATGAATGGCTTGTTCCTTTTGCACCAACTGCATTTTAACGGCTTCGCTTTTCTCTCTTTCGGCTTTCTCGAATTCGTATTGCATCGTCAAATGCAATACGTTTTTTTTGTTTTCTTCCTTAGCCAACGAATCCTTGATGGATTGGTATTTTTGAAGATATGCTATGGCCGCTTTGTAATCCCCTTGTTGGTAGTTTACCGAACTTAGTCCCGACAAAGCATTCGATTGTATGCTTGCCAATCCGATGGATGCGGCAAGATCACGCGCTTCGCGAAAATATTTCTCTGCCTTACCCAATTGACGGTTGTTTAAATAAAATCGACCGCACGAGTAGTATGCGCCGGCAACGGTAAATGCATTTTTCGAAAGAATCGCTTTTTTCAACGCTTTTTCCTTATAATATTCGGCGCTGTCGGTTTGGTTTTCGGCGTCGTATATGTTTCCTATATTGTTGTAAATGGTATACAACGTATTGTTTTCGGGTGTGATTTTTTCAAAAATATCGGCAGATTTTCGCAATAAATCCATGGCTTTTTCCGGGTCGTTCATATAGAGATTTGCTGCCATGTTTTGCGTAATTCGCGCAACCTGCAATTGATCGCCCGATTCTTCGTAAAGTTTAAGAGATTGGTCGTAATAATCCGCCACCTCAAAAATATTTCCCGTCGCAATGCTTATCCGCGCAAGAATGTCGTACAATGACGCTTCTTCCGATTTATTTCCGGTTTCCCGAGCCGTTTTGAGCGCTTCTTCCGCATATCCGGTTGCCACTTTATACTCTTCAATGCTCTGGTACAGTAAGATAATGTCTTTATACACACTGAGCACTTCTTCGGTATCGCCGACTTGTTTCCAACCGGAAAGAGCTTTCAACAGGTTTTCAAGCGAATAATAAGGCTTTGACTGTTCGCGGTAAACAATCCCCAAATTGTAGTAATTCCGGGCCATTCCTTTGTCGTCGTTCAATCGATTGCATAAATCCAATGCTTTTTGGTAATATTCGATTGCCCGGTCGTATTCCTTTTGATGGAATAGAATGGTACCGATGGTTCGATTTAATTCCGCTTCTCCTTTCGGAAACGAAATTTGTTCGGCCAAAGCCAAACCGCGTTTTGCATATCCCAACGATTTGTCATAATCGTGCGATGTTCCGGAAATCAACTTGCGTGCCGCATCGTTGTATAGTCTTACCTTTGCCGTATCCCGATTTACGCCGACCAACTTAAGTTCAAGGCTGTCGAGTCCGAATACGGAAAATAAGGATCCGAAAAGAAAAATAAAACAGATAAAAAATCTCGCCGGCATCTGCAAAAAAAAGATAAAAGTATGTATTTTTATCGGGTATTCCCCCAAGATACCGATTTATTTTCCGTTATCAAAGTTCCCGTATTTTTCCGCGACGAGATCGGGAGATGATTTGTGTTCGAATAATCGTTTGCGAATTTCAACTATTTCCATTATTTTTGCCTTCAATGGAGATGTCGGATTCCGGAAATTTTACCGTTTTCGGATGAACAATAAAACCGAAATGCGGCCTTATTGAAAACATCGGGCCGCAGGTTTGTATATTCTTTCATTTTATATATTACCCATTAAATCGAAAAATTATGGCAAACAAAGTAATTTTGTTGGGACGTGCGGGCAGAGACCCCGAGGTCCGACGTATGGACAACAACATGGCGTTGGCACGTTTTACTTTGGCTACGAGTGAATATTGGAGTAAAGACGGCAACAGAACGGAACATACGGAATGGCATAACATTGTTATGTGGAGAGGATTGGCCGAAGTAGCGGAGAAATATGTCCGCAAAGGAAGCCTTCTTTACATCGAGGGACGACTTCGTTCGCGCAGTTGGGACGATAAGGACGGTAACAAACGGTACACGACGGAAATACTTGCCGATGTCATGAATCTTGTCGGGCCGAGACCCGACGGACAATCCGGATCATCGCCGCAATCCGCTCCGGAAATATCGATGCCGCCCATCGAAACAACTGATTTGAATTCCGTTCCGGACGACTTGCCTTTTTAGTGTTAACTTATTGACAAATCATTGGATCCTGACCCTTGCTTATCGGTTGCAGTAACCGTTTTTTGCGTTGCTTTTCTCCCGTTAACCGCGGATGTGATTATTTGCGGTGCGGTTGTTTTGTTGTTACTGATTGCATCGGCATTGATTTTCGGTTCCGAAGCGGCTTATCTTTCCTTATCGGCGGACAACATCAAAAAGATAAAAGAGGATAAAAGTCGAAAAAGCCAACAAGTAATCAAATTATTATCGGTGCCCGAGAAGTTATCGGCCGTGGTTTTTGTTGCCGATTGCTTTATCAATATGGCCGTCGTTGTGCTTTTTGTATATGCAACAAGTCATGCGGTTGTTTTCGACTCCGGGTGGGGATTTGTGCTTCAAGCAACGATTATAACTCTTCTGATATTGATTTTCGGAGAAGTCGTTCCCGGGACTTATGCATCGCAACATGCGGTAAAAATAGCGTACCGCATGGCTTATCCGTTGTCGTTTCTTCAAAAATTGTTTTACCCCTTGGTGATGATGCTTGCTTCTTCCGATTTGTTCGTTCGAAAACAAGCACAAAAGAATCAAAGCATTTCGATCGACGATTTGTCCGATGTATTGGAAAGCGCTCCGGGCGCCGCCGCCGAGAACGAGAACATTTTGAAAGGAATTGTTAAATTCGGTAATATCGATACGCATACCATCATGACTCCCCGTATGGATATAGAGTCCGTGGATATCAATACCGAATTTTCCGATTTACTTGCGCTGATCAACGAATCGGGTTATTCGCGCATTCCTGTTTACGACGATGCACCGGATAACGTCAAAGGTATTTTGTATGTGAAGGATTTGCTTCCGTACATTGAGCAAACAAACGATTTCGATTGGCGGAGGTTGATTCGAGATGCATATTTCGTTCCCGAAAACAAAAAAATCGACGATCTGCTCAAAGAATTTCAAGAAAAGAAAATTCACATGGCCGTCATTATTGACGAGTACGGCGGAATGGTCGGTATCGTTACGTTGGAAGATATATTGGAAGAAATCGTGGGCGATATTGCCGACGAGTCGGACGACGATGAGCCCGATTACGTGAAAGTAGACGATAACACGTATCTGTTCGACGGGAAGGTGCTGCTCAACGATTTTTATCGGATTATGCGGATCGACGATACATTTTTTGACGGCATCAAAGGCGAGGCGGATACTTTGGCCGGAATCGTTCTCGAACTGAAAGGCGAAATACCCCGGAAAGGTGATTGCGTCGATTACAAAAATCTGTCTTTTTGCATTGAGTCGGCCGATAATCGTCGTATCAAACAAATAAAAATAACCATCAATGATCGGGAAAAACAATAATCGTATCACCATAACCGGTTGTTGTCGGATAATATTGCTTTCGTGGAGCGCGATGATCCTGTTATTTTCGTGCCAACAAACCTATACGCCCAAACCGCATGCCTACTTTCGCATCGATTTTCCCGAAAAAGAATATCGATCTTACGAAAGCGCTTGCCCGTTTATGTTTGATTATCCGGTTTACGGTACGGTGGCGCCCGATAATCGACCGACATCTGAACCTTGTTGGTTTAATATTCAATTTCCCGGATATAAGGGAACCATTTATTTGACATACCGAAAAATTACCGGTAACTTCGACGAATTTACGGAAGATAATTGGAAGATCATATACAATAAGATAGCTCAGAAAGCCGATGCCGTTGATCCGCACGATTATGCCGATTTCGGGCGGAAGGTCTATGGCACGATTTATGATATCAAGGGCAACGCCGCTTCGCCGATTCAGTTTTTCGTGACCGACAGTATCGAAAATTTTCTGCGAGGCTCGTTGTATTTTGCCGTCAAGCCGAATCAAGACTCGTTGGCTCCCGTCATTTCTTTTTTTAGGGAGGATATCGTATGTCTGATGGAATCGGTTCGATGGAAAGAAGAAAAAAGTAAAAATTTCGAAAAAAATAATCCATCAAAAAATAAACGTGGGACTGTTAATTAATCGGGAAATAGAAGAAGGTTGCCGCATAGGCTTATGGGAAATAACAGAGGATTATGAAACGTTGTTTCAAATGACGTATTTGAACGATGCGGATATTGAGCGCCTTAACGGTTTTAAAAATATTAATCGTAAATTGGAATCGCTCAGCGTGAGAGCGTTGTTGCAACAAATGACCCGGCCCGATGCGCGTATCGTATATCGTCAATCCCGAAAACCTTATTTGGCTGACGATTCGTACAATATCAGTATTTCGCATTCACACAAAAACACTTCCGTATTATTGGGTAAAAACAGACATGTAGGCGTCGATCTGGAATTCATGTCGCACCATATCGAAAGGGTTGCCCATAAATTTATCAACGATCAAGAACATGTTACCGATAACCCGTTGAAGAGGAGGGAGCATTTGTATATCCATTGGTGTGCCAAAGAAGCGCTTTACAAAATTTGCGACAAGGTAGATATCAATTTTCAAAAAAACCTAACCATCAAACCGTTTGAACCGGGAATACAAGGACAAATCGTCGGAACGGTACACAACAATCTTCGCAACGAAGAATACGAAATGCATTATCTGTTGGAAAACAATTACGTATTGGTTTATTGCACCAAATAAATCTTATGCTTTACCCGACTCTTTTATCGAATCTCGGCCACCGCAAGACCATCGCGTTGCTTATCGATCCGGACAAGCACACGATCGATTCGTTGACGAAAACGATTGAGATTGCCGATAAAGCGGGTGTCGGATTTATATTGTACGGAGGAAGTATTGTTTCCGACCAACTTCCGAATTCGATCGAAACCATCAAGCGGCATACGGATAAGCCTGTTTTTCTTTTCCCGGGCAGTTTGCTTCAACTCAGTTGTCAAGCGGACGGAATTTTTTTGTTGTCGCTCATTTCGGGACGAAATCCCGAATTATTGATCGGAAATCACGTGCAGGCAGCTCCTTTTCTCAAGAAAAGCGGAATGGAAATCATTCCCGTCGGGTACATTCTCATCGGACAAGGTGGCGGAACTTCGGTGGAATACATGAGCCAAACGATGCCCATTCCCTCCGAAAAATCGGACATTGTGACAGCAACTGCCGTTGCGGGCGAAATGCTCGGATTGAAAGCCATTTATCTGGAAGCGGGCAGCGGCGCCGGACAGCATGTTGCCTCCGCAACGGTGAAAAGCGTTAAAGAAAATATTTCCGTTCCGTTGATTGTCGGAGGAGGTATTCGTACGCCGCAACAAGCCGAATTACTCTTTGCTTCGGGCGCCGATGTGTTGGTTATCGGTTCGGCAGCCGAACAAGATCCGGAAGTTTTATTTGAGTTGACAAGAACTTAGATATAGCGGTGATTGATATAAATAGGAAGAGACTTTTCAAAAAAGAAAAGTCTCTTCTCGATTAATTATCTTTTATCGTTGAAATAATTTCGATAAATCCAATATCGCAATACTTACCACGGCTCTATGTAGCTCATGGTAATGGTTAGATCTTCACCGGTGGATGTGTTAGTTATCAAACACCAACCCCCATTACCATACAGGGCAGCTTCGCTTCCCCCACTATATGTATAGTAGTTTAACCCGGAGCACATCCAGCTATATGTTCCTTGGGGTGAAACATATACATAGGCATAGTTTGTTCTGGTATAGATATTGGAACTATATTTGAGGCTTGTATCACCCAAATAGTCATCATACCAAGATATGGACATTTGGTGGTTTACGGCATTGTCTACCAATTGTATAATGGCATTTTTGCCTACTTCCACTACAGATTCGAGGCGAAGATTAAGTGTTTGCGATTGGAGTAATTGTATCCCGACAAACATTATTATTGATAAAATTATTATCCTTTTCATGACTAAAAAAACATTTATTATAAAATAATGACTTAAATAGTATTAAGAATATTTAACTGTTTTTAAGGCTCTGTCATCTGACAGAGCCGTCGTTTTATGCCATTTCTCGGCAAATATATATTCCATTCCATTTAAATAGAAGTATTATATGTTCTATTGATGACAAGTGTATGTGCTTAATTTTTGTTATAGATTTTGTATGTATGTATTGCAAACGCAATATTATAAAATAAGTTTTCGTTTATCGAATTATTTGACCGCAAATGTTCCAAGCGTAGCAATTTATTATGCTAAGCGGTCAATAAAACTCAATGAGAAGTTGAGGACGGTTTTATTATGTTTTCTCTGCATAATGCCGAACGGCTTTCGCAGCCTTTAACACACAGATAGCATGATGGACATAATGGAGAAATGCGCGAAAGGGAGGCTTTTCGTTCCATAAAAGGACGTATTCTTCGTTTCGATAACGGAAAGGCATTTTCGTCCGTCATTTTTAGGATGTTTCCGATATAGATATATTCCTTTATGTGGCAAATGCTGATAATGACGGACTGATTGGCTCGAAAAAACGCCTGCGGCAAATTTTCCGATATCTCTTTTAATGTGGCGGTTACTTGATGCTTTTTCCCGTCCGTGCAATGAATCATACAATACGGTTTGTCACAGCATATATACATAACTTCTCCGTAAGGATAAAAAAATGTTCCGTGTCTCGACGGGATCTCCATCTTCAACCGGTGGTAAATGATGTTCGATTTCGGTTTCATAAGCAATAAACATCGTATGGTTAGTTATACCACCGCAAAGTAAAATAAAAAAAATCCAAATTAAAACAAGTGAATCATAACAAAATAATAATTTTTTAATGTTTTATGTCGTTTCATAAACAAGTTGAAAATGTAACTTAATCGATTTTGACCGACTTTATTGGTCGCTATTTCTTGAAATTTGCGCGAAATAAATGGTTGTCGAAAATATTTATACCAAAACCGGCACAAATTCATTTTATTTTCGGTAATGTATATTTGAGTTAAGAAATTGTAATTTGTTGTTCAATTTTCACTGTATTATAAACAAAAAATGTTCAAGTTTAATGGGAATATGATCGAATTTACATAAAAAGAAATCCCGAAATATATTCCGGATTGCAGATCGATATACAATTTGGCGCGATCGGACAATGTTCGGTTCGAACGGAAACCGTACCTTTGTTGTTAAGCGTTTAAAAATATGCGGAGTGATACGGAAAATATATACCGGCAAAAAGCCAACCGGGTTATCGATTATATCGGTGCAAATTTGCATCAACCTTTGCAATTGGCCGTAATCGCCGATCAAATTCATGTTTCGCGGCGGCAATTGCTTCGCATCATGCATTCGGTCTTAAATGAATCTTTGTCCGCTTACGTGTCGAGGCAACGAGTGGAACGCGCGGTGATGTATATGCAACCGGAAGAAATGAGTTTGACAAAACTTGCCGAAATGGTCGGTTACGATAATCCACAATCGTTATCGAAAGCGTTTAAAAAGCAATTCGGCATATCGCCTAAAACATATACGGATAAACTCCGAGCACGGTTGGAACGCACCGTAAAAAACGGCAATATCGGACAAGACCCGCTTCAATCGGAAATTTGCCGGGAAAAAGAGTTGGAATTGGTTTATATACGGATTATCGGCAAGTACGGGGAAGAGTCATTTTATGAAACGGCATGGAACAAATTGGTGCGTTTTCTGCAAAGCAATGATGCGTTGACCAACGAAACCCGTTTTATCGGCATAAGTTTCGATGATCCGAATGTGACAAAGCCCGACCAATGTCGTTTCTATGCTTGCGCTTCCATACAAAATAAGATCACTCCGACGGGAGAGTTCGGAACGATCCGCTTGCGAGAGGGAAAATATGCCGTTTATACGCTTAAAGGGAGTTATTCGGGACTTCAAAAGTTATATGATAACATCAGTGTCAATTTTGAATATACGTTGCGTCACGGTGCAGCATTTGAAGAATATATGAACAGCCCTCGTGGCACAAAAGAAGAAGATCTGCTCACCAAAATCTTTATCCCGATCAATTAGGTATGATTCAATATATTGAAACAAAAACCATCTTATCCAAACTCCGAGGAAAAGATCCTTATTTCGGAATCATGTACAACATGAATCTTTATCGCGGTTGTCAACACGCGTGTATTTACTGCGATACGAGAAGCGAATGTTACGGAATAAACGATATTTCCGTTGTTTCGGTAAAAAAGAATGCTTTGGAATTACTGGCAAAGGAACTTGTTTCCAAACGCAAAAACAGAGCGACCATCGGCACGGGTTCGATGAATGATCCGTACATGCCGATCGAAAAAGAATTGCAATTAACACGCAAAGCATTACAAATAATCGCAACCGAAAAATTTCCGGTTCATGTTATTACCAAAAGTAATTTGGTGGAACGCGATGCGGACATTTTACAAGATATTTCGACGACGTATGCGGCCGTAAGTTTTACGATTACATCGGCGGATGACGACTTGTCGCGAAAAACGGAGCCCCGGGCGCCGCTTTCGTCGGAACGGTTTAAAGCGATGAGGTTATTGACGGATAAAGGTATTTATACGGGCGTAACGCTGATGCCGTTGCTTCCGTTTATTAACGATACGGCGGACAATATTGCAACAATCGTAAAGCGAGCAAAAGATTCCGGAGCATCGTATATTATTCCGATGTTCGGGGTAACGTTGCGAAAAGGTTCGCGAGAATATTTCTACAAAGCTTTGGATAACCATTTTTCGGGTTTCAAAGAAAAATACCGATCCCGTTTCGGTGAGCAATACGAATGTTTCAGCCCTCATTACGGAGCGCTAAACGACATATTCCGCGAACAATGCATTAAGTCGGGAATAGACATCCGAATGTGGTTTTATCAACCGAAAATATACAAACAACAATCAATTTTTTAGAATAATGGATGCAAGATTTATTACGTTGACAAAGGAGAATATCGACAAAGAACATATCTGTTGTGCCATTTCGGACAAGAAATGCGCGAAAGGTTATGAAGCGAAGAAGTCGTGGCTAAAAAAGGAATTCGACAACGGATATGTTTTTCGACGGCTCGATGAACGGGCAAAAGTTTTTATCGAATATGTCCCTTCGGAACGTGCTTGGATTCCCGTTGAAGCGCCGAATTATTTGATGATCGGTTGCTTTTGGGTATCGGGACAATACAAAGGAATGGGATATGCCAAAGCATTGCTGCAATCGGCAACGGACGATGCTCGAAAACAGGGCAAAGACGGTTTGGTAACGGTTGTAGGGACCGTCAAGTTTCATTTTATGAGCGATACCAAATGGCTGTTGCGTCAAGGATTTGAACCGGTCGAAACGCTTCCTTCCGGATTCAGCCTTTTAGCAATGAAAATCAATCCGAAAGCGACCGATCCGAAATTTAAGGAATCCGTATTGAGCGGAGAATATCCCGATAAGAACGGATTGGTTGTTTATTATTCCGATCGTTGCCCATTTGCCGAATATTATGTCAATAACTCATTGAGAGAAACCGCACAAAAAAGAAACCTTCCGTTGAAAATCATCAAATTGGAAACAATCGAACAATCGCAATCCGCTCCGACACCCGCTACCATCTTCAGTTTGTTTTATAACGGAAAGTTTGTGACAACCGACATCAGTGCCTGCATGGATAATCGATTTGACAAAATCGTTGAAATCGGATGAGAATAAACAATATACAAAATAAACC
>JAVBNP010000267.1:0-6093 GCA_031551455.1 Bacteroidales bacterium
TCCGGAAGGACGAACACCGGAAATAACGGCGCCCGCTTCCATCAAATCATATGCTTTTTGCAACGTTTTTAACGTCAAATATTTGTCGGGGCCCAACGAAAGCACCCGATAGGTTGCACCGGAAGGCGCCGCAATAAGTCCGTTTTCCGTACGAACAAAATCGTAAAGATCGTCCACGCAACAAAAATCGTAATTGTATCCGGCAGCCAAAAAATCATTGTCTTTCGGATAGCGATTCGGAGCGGACTCGCCGGAAAGAACGAGCAGATCGGCCACAGGAATCCCCGATTGCAACAAAAATTGCGAACGATTCATGTACGAGACCCAATCGGTACCGTATTTCCACCAAGTATTGGCTCGATTTAAATGAGAACCGTTGCCGCCCAACGTCATCCCCGGACGCACATTCAAAAAAGGCTGGTGAACAAACGAATGCGATACCAATTGCGAGGCTCCGTGTATCCATGAACGGTCGCCGTATTCTTTTAATTGTTTCGGATCCTGTTGCCAACGGCCGTCCTCGGGGCCCGAGGTAAACGATTCGGCCATGACTCGTTTGCGACCGTAAAAGTGAGCCGCCGAACCGGGCATTCGCGATATCGGCGTTCCGGAACCGACCCAAAATTCACCGGTCGGTACATCGGCATTACGGGCGCAACGTAAATAATCGAAAGGACCGAAATAGGATTCGGTAATGGACAAAAGTCCGTTTTTATGACATAATTCGGTAAAATAATCATAATAATTTTCGGCCATCAATTCGGCAATTGTTCGCTGGAAATCGTAAAGGAAACGGGCGCTTTCCTGCGGAGTTCCGACCACGAATCCGATTACGGCGGGTAAATACGGTTTCAGTTTATAACCGCGACGTTTGGAAAATTCATCGGCAAACCCCGGCGTCCAATTCTGTCCGCCCGCTTCGTAACTGTCGATAATGGCATATTTCAGCACGCCCGTCGGACGCAACAGTTCGATGATTTTGGCGGGCATTTCGGGCCAATGGGCATCCAACCCGCGGCGATTCAGTTTATCGCATTCCAATCCACTGAAATTATTGGGACCGTTCTGTTTTCCGGTAGTCGTATGGCCGATCCGCAAAATGGTCCAATTTCCCTTCGGAACATCCCAACGCAACGTACCGTCGGGAAGAAGTTTATCGGAAAGATCGAGCACTTTGACGGGATCGATACCCGGCGTTACATAATCGGAATCGAACGGTTTATACGAATAAGCGTCCTCCATGGTTGAATTGCGGGTATCCACATCGGTAACCATCGAAGAAGCCAACAATCGCAAGTCGTTCAGTTGCACGTCTACGGGTGTCATCCACCACCGATAGGGACGATACATGAACGTAACTTTGAAAAAATGTGCATTTTCGGCATTTTTATTCAATCGAATACATTTCGGCAACCGCATATCGGTGCGTATTTTGTAATCGAAATTTCCTACTTCGCGATAAGTCACTCCATCCATCGAAGCTTCGATCGTTCCTTTCACGAAAAGGTGAATTTCGCCGAATGTCAATTCCAGAAATTGCGGAGAATACGGTTGATCGTACGAAAGAGTGATTGTTGCTCGCGAATCGGGCATTTTGATCGGTAAACGAATGAAGGTTTTATTATCGCCGTCAAGAATGTTTCCCGTATTCTCTTCCCGAAAATCGGTAACCAAACGAGGCTTATCGTGCCGATTTATGTCGGGAAAAGCCAACACCGCAATGTCTCGATAATAATCGTGACGCGTTTCGGGCTGCGGCAAAACGATTTTTTTACCGGATGACGCGGAAACATTCACTTCGGACGAGACAATCATCTGCATCGAATTTTCGGGCGTTATCCAAGGTCCTCCCGAAAGCGACCATCCGGGGCAATTGTGAAATCCCAGCGTCAGCCCCAATCGTTGCATTTCTTCACCCGCAAATTTTAGTTTTTCCATCCATCCCGGAGTCAACATTTCGGGATGTTCTCCCGGCGAAAGCGGACTCGAAGAAGTCGTAAAAAGATGCAATCCTTCGTAACCGATCGCTTTCATCGATTCCAAATCGGCCGTAATTCCTTCCTTTGTTATGAAAAGGCTCGTCCAATGCCACCAAGTTTGCGCACGTCCGCCGGGCGGCGGCGAAAGGAATCCTTTACGTAACGTTTCGAGATCGTCGGCGCGGCCAACCGTCAAAACGGAAATCATACAAAGGAATACCAGAATTTTTTTTTTCATATTTTGTAAATTTAAATATATTATTTATCAAAAACACCTCATATACAACATCATAGATTTATAAAACAAAACATTACTTAAAATGCCTCAACAAATAGGTTTTATAGCTTTTTTGAGTGACCCACTTTACTTGACGAATCAATCCTTTTGCTTTAGAAGATATAGTGGAATTCATTTTTCCGTTGTGCGAACCTTGTTCCACAAAAGGCGGGTGAGCCCAGTACATTTTTATGACTCCTCTATCAATCATATTATTGTGCCACCAGTCAATAACTTGACCGCATTTATTGGTTTCCAAATCGCACAAAATGGCACTTGCTCCGGCATAATCCAAAATATAAGCTCCGGCACATCTGCCATGATCTTCCGGATAAAGAAGCTTATTCTTGCGTATTTTTTTTGCCGGTGGAAATTCCAATGTGGTATTCTCAAGGGAAATCATAAATCCTTTTTCCAGTCCTTTCGCCTCATTTATGACACACTTAATTTTTGTAACAAAATCGCCTAAAAAAAAGGGGTCGTTTTCTAAAATAAGTGCATATTCATCCTTATTTTTAAGCATCTGCTCGTAACACAAAATATGATTCAACGTACATGACAACACCCCGACAGACAATTTTTGATCAATATCGGAAGAAAAGTATTTTTCTTTTTGCGCGGCGGTCATTACAGACGGATCACCTCCGGTTACAAATTCAAAATCGAAGCCGTTTTTCGCAAACAAATTTTTCAATCTTTCCTCATGCACCTCATAGCCTTTGAGCGCATGAACAACATATATATGATCTATTCCCGATTCTTTTTCTTTACCCATGATAAATATTTTTCTGTGGCCTAAATCGATTCATTTCCTACATTCTCGATGAAAAGCAGTCTCCGAGATTGTCCGTCTTCTCCGAAAAAAATCTGATTTCTCCGAAAAACCAAATGAACCATAAATTTTACGCTTCAAAAAACGATCCGATAATAAGTTTTTACTCATAAAATTTTAACAAAATAATGGTTGTATTGTAAGGAAAAATCGACACCATGTGGGATTCAAACAATGAAAATACGTTTTTCGAAAAAGAAACATTTGATGAAAAATGAACTTTGTCATAGCTTGAATTAGTTTACAAAGGTATACTATTCATCAAAAAAACAGGATGATTTGTAAGATTAATTTATTATCCGGCTCACTCCCGTTATAATCCGAATTATCAAATAACGCGTAAATATGACTTTATTTGAGATAACACTCAAAAAAACGAACCATACATTTTTTCGTTAATTAAAATATATGTTTATATTTGGCATTCGATATTACAATACCCCCGGCTGGCTCTTCGGGATTTATTAATTACACCTGTTATAATCTATCATGAGATCCTTACTTTTAAGCCTTTCGGCAATTTTATTTATTTGTGCGGCAACATCGGGACAAGAAATATCTTCGCCGACGGAAGTAAAACGACACGTCGAAAAACTCTTCGCCAAAGGCAAAGTTCCGCCGTTTTCGTTTGTATACGGCGGAAAAAAGTCGGCCGATTTCATCCAAAGTTGGGATTATCGGGCGGAAAAACTGCCGACAAATGATCCACAAACGGAAAAAACGCTGTATACTTATTCCGATAAACATACGGGACTTGTGGTTAAATGCACGGTTACTTGTTTTGATGATTTTCCCGCGGCGGAATGGGTCGTGAATTTTCGGAACTCTTCGGGAAAAAATACTCCGTTAATCGAACAAGCCGCGGTTATCGATCAATCGTTTGCCGCCGCCGAAAAAGGATCGTTTGTGCTTCATCATGCTCGGGGAAGCGGTGCAACCAAAAGTGATTTTCAACCGATCGACGAGGAAATGCAACCGGGAAAAACCGTCAACATTATTCAAACGAACGGGCGTTCGTCCGATTACGCGGCTTTCCCGTTTTTCAATATCGAAATGCCGGGATCGCGGGGAATAATTGCAGCCGTCGGCTGGACGGGAAGTTGGTTTGCCGACGTGTCGGCCATCAACGAAAAAACGATTTCCTTGAAATCGGGCATGGGAAAAATGCAAATTATGCTCTATCCGAAAGAAAGTATGCGCACTCCGAAGATTTGCCTGTTCTTTTGGAAGGATAAAGACCGTATGGCCGGTCACAATCAATTTCGCCGATTTATCCTTGCGCATTATACCCGCAGAATTGACGGAAAAGTTCCCGATGCGCCTTTATGCAGCAGTTTCGACGGCGACGACCCGCAGCCTTGCGACGTGACGGAGTGCATGACGGAAAAATTTACCGTGGCAATGATCGAACGCCAACAACAATTCAACATTCTCCCCGAGGTATTTTGGTTGGATGCCGGATGGTACACCTTAAATAAATATGAAGATCTTACTTGGTATCGCAACGTGGGTAATTGGAGCGTGGACAAAAATCGTTATCCGAACGGATTGAAACCGGTAGCCGACGCCGCACATGCCGTCGGAGCCAAATTTTTGGTTTGGTTCGAACCCGAGCGTGTGTATCCGGGCTCGGAAATGGAACGCGAACACCCCGAATGGCTGTTGGCAATTTCCAAAATCGGTCTGCCATGGTTCGATAAGGGGAGTCGCGTGTTTAATATGGGAAATCCGGACGCGCTTCGATGGTTAACCGACCATGTTACCGAATTTTTGAAAAAGGAAGGAATCGATTATTATCGACAGGATTTCAATATCGATCCGCTGCCGCATTGGAATATCAACGATCAACCGGACCGAATCGGAATGACGCAAATCAAACACATCGAGGGACTTTATGCTTTTTGGGACAGTTTATTGGTACGATTTCCGAAATTGTTGATCGATAATTGCGCCAGCGGCGGTCGACGCATCGACTTGGAAACGATTTCGCGCAGTTACCCTTTGTTGGCCAGCGATTATGCATTTACGGAATCGGAAGGCAAACAATGCCATAATTATGCCATAAATTTCTACTTGCCTGTTCACGGTACCATTGTATTCGGCGCCGACGATTATTCGTTCCGTTCCGGACTGAACGCCACGATGTGCATGTGGTGGGAAATAACGGGAAAATATTCGGATCCGATAACGACCATTCAAAAACGAATTGCCGAATTCAAAGAATTTCGCCCGTATTTTCACGGCGATTATTATCCGCTCACGCCCGCCGGGACTTACCTTCGCAACGATGCTTGGTTGGCGTATCAAATGAACCGCCCGGAACAAAACGACGGAATTATTTTGGCTTTTCGTCGCGCGGACTGCCCGGATGATTCCGTTCAAATCAAACCGTCGGGACTTGAAGAAAACTCGCGATACGAACTGTTTTACGAAGACTACGGACTTCGCGTCAAAAAAACGGGAAGCGAAATCATGAACGGATTCGATATTTTCATTCCCGAAAAACGGGCGTCACTGCTGATTCGGTATCAAAAAACCAATTAAATTAACCTACCCCAAAATTAACGACACATGAAAAAAATAGTTGCAAGCTGTTTCTTTTTCATCGTTTGCTTGACGATGAACGGCGGTGAAATTTCTTCTCCG
Organism: Bacteroidales bacterium; assembly: GCA_031551455.1. Lineage (GTDB taxonomy): Bacteria > Bacteroidota > Bacteroidia > Bacteroidales > UBA4181 > JAIRLS01. The sequence goes on from JAVBNP010000267.1 coordinate 5,735, forward strand.
TCGGATGTAAAACGTTGGATGGAACAACAATTTGCCAAAGGAAAAACGCCTCCGTTTTCATTTAAATACGGAGGAAAAAATTCGGATTCATTCATCAAAAATTGGCAGTATGCGGCGGAAAAATTACCGACCGAAAAGCCCGGAACGGAAAAATTTCTGTACACCTACACCGACAAAAATACCGGCCTTGCGGTCAAATGCACGGTAACTTGTTTCAACGATTTCCCGGCCATCGAATGGGTGGTAAATTTCCGGAACTCTTCGGGAAAGAATACACCGTTGATCGAACAAGCCGAGGTTATCAATCAATCATTTGCCGCCGACGAAAAAGGAACAACCGTTCTCCATCATGCTCGGGG
>JAVBNP010000137.1:0-25900 GCA_031551455.1 Bacteroidales bacterium
ATTTGCAATTGCCGCTTGTATACAAATTGAAATTTGTACAATATAAAATTCTTTAAAATGTTACCTTTGTAGGTAAATACACAGTGGCCGAGAATGCCACTGTGACACGGCAATATAGTGCGGTAAAGCAAAAGCATTCACATATTGCTTGAGTCTGTTGTATTTTTGTTATGAAACAATTGTTCTTTGACATTTCTCATGGCTTCACCGGGCACGAACATCTGCCCGAGTTCGGATTGATCAACATGAACGCCTGATTGTACGCCCCCGTGCAGGGACGTTTCCTCGCGCCCGACCCGCTGGAGCAACCGCTCGACTTTTCGCAAAACTTTAATCGATACGCCTATTGCTACAATAACCCGATTAACTTGTTTGATCGTTGGGGATTTCGTACGGACACGATCGGAGGAGACACGGATGACAGTTATTTTTGGCTGTTATCTTTAAGCGAAGTCATTATCACACCGAACAACACGAGCGCACCGAGTGCCGATTTTTACGGTTACGGTTATATGTACAACCGGTACGGTCCCGATCATCCTCCGGTTTTTGTCGGAACAAACGAGGGCGAAGACGCAACAACCGACGGCGGAACCGGAAATGCGACGAAAAATCCCGGTGGAACGCCTACTCGATCCGCTAATATTTACCCGTTGCCTCATCCTATTGGTCCAATACTTATTGTATTAGGTCAACCTATTAAAGCTTTGAAGCCTGTTGGAGCATTAGCGTCAGACCGGGGTCGTCGATAGTGTCAGTAGTATTTCGTAATATACCGGGTAAATTACCATTAGGACTTAGAATTTTAAAGGCAAGAGGAATTGGCGCTGCAGTGGGGCGTTTAACTCCGGCTGTGGGTTTTGTAATGACAACCGCAGACTCATGGATGATGATATACCAATCGATGATTGATTTACAAACTGCGCCTCTATACATTAATAAAACAACAGGATTGCCTTATTATGGCGAAGATTATGTGAACCTTGACAATCCTTATGATTCCGGCTATCCGTTTTGGTAAACAATGAACAAAAAATCACTTTAATATGACTGATTATATGCTTGATGATACAGACACAGAAGATCTTAATACTCTTCTTATTAAAATTGAAAAATCGTTTGGTATAAAGTTTGGTAAAACAGAGCTTGATCACATTATTACTTACGGGGAACTTTGTGACCATATCGCGAACAAGATACAACTTGACCATTCAGAAGACTGTACAACCCAGCAAGCATTTTATAAACTTCGTAATGCAATTTCATCGATATGTAAAATTGACCATAAAACCATCACGACAGACTATCAAATCATTGATATTTTGCCAAGACGAAACAGACGCGCAATGATAGGTGAATTGGAAAAATATTTAGGGTTTAAACTGAATATTTTGCGGGCGCCGCAATTGGTAACACTAGCTCTTTTAATTTTAGCGTTTTTTGCACCATTTGTTGGACTATATTTTAATTGGCAAATAGGAGTATTGGGAATTATTTTTTCTATTGGTGGTTTAATAGTCACAAATAAAATTGGAATTGAACTTGAAGTGCAAACCGTTGGAGAACTTGCAAAAAAAATGGCAAGGGAAAACTATCTGAAATCAAGACGAAATCCAAAGACATTTAATAGAAATGAAATTGAAAAAATATTGACTGATTGGTTCAGTAGCGACTTGGGGTTAGACAAAAGCAAACTAAAAAGAGAAGCAAAATTTGTTGACCCGGACTTTTGACAATTGGTCACAACACCTACGATGAGCGGCAAATGTCTTGCCGCTCGAAACATCAGGTAGTTTGAAATTGCCGTTCCAAAAACCGATATTGTTTTTCATTTTCTCAAAGATGTTTATCTTTGTGGGAGGAGCAGACGATAAATATCGTTGAAAAGAGAAATTTCGCATTTGTTGCTTTAAAATTACAATTTTCCGCCATTGCTTTAGATAAAGCTTGCCGGAATGGAGAAAATATGACAGTGCATCAGCACATATTCATCTGTCGCAAGCAAACAAATTGAATGATAACCAAATAGCTTAATAAAATCATGACACGAGAAGACCAATTATTTTTTTGCAAAAAATGTTTGAATCGTAAAATGGACATGAAACAGGGGTTGATTTGTAATTTGACCGAAGTAAAGGCTGCATTTCAGAGTGAATGTCCGGATTTCAAACTTGATGAAACGGTAAAAGAAAAACCGTTAGATGACCAAAAAGGATTACAATCCGCCGAGATTAAACAAAATTTATCCCTTGAGACAATTGAAAAATTAAGAATGGAGCAAAAATTAATACCGGGAATTCTATCCGGATTAATTGTCGGGATTGCGGGAGCGATATTATGGGGAATCATCACGGTTGCAACGGGATTTCAAATCGGATATATGGCGCTTGCAATCGGAGCGGGTGTCGGATTAACGGTTAGGAAATTCGGAAACGGGATCGACCCGATTTTCGGATTTTGGGGTGCCGGAATCTCATTGTTCAGTGTATTACTCGGCAATTTATTAAGCATTATCGGATTTATTGCCAACTCGGAGGGCCTCGGATATATCGAAACTTTATCCGGTTTTGATTATAATTATTTACCTCAAATAATGAAGGAAACCTTTAGCATGATTGACTTACTCTTTTATGGAATTGCGGTATTTGAAGGATATAAATTTTCGTTTAGGGTAATTACCGAGAAGAAAATTATGGAATTACGACAAAACAAATAAATGTCTAAAAACAACCATACACGATTGAATTAAAAAATCCGATGAGCGAAATATACATCATTGAGCGGCATTTGCAAATGCCGCTCAATGATGATTTTTTACCTTTCATATCAGCGTAAAGTTGTGTCGAAACCCATGCAGTGCTGTCCTGTACTGATAAGGAAATCATATAAAACCATTTTGCTTTTTATGGGGACACATAAAACGGCTTGGGGTTGTTTTGTCACAATAATGCAACCGCCAATGTCACCACGCTGACTTTTGCATCGGGCGAAGTGCGTACGGCCCGTATGCATGCTTCGAGCGTGGCTCCGGTGGTGATCACATCGTCGACCAAAAGAATGTGTTTTCCCGCAAAAACGGTCGAATCGGTTAAGCCGAATCCCGAATCGACGTTTTCCCAACGATCGAAACGCCTTTTTCGGGTTTGCGAGCCGGCAGCCGATCGACGCACCAATGTTCGCGTATCCGTCGGCCGTTGCATCGCTTCGGCAATTCCCATCGCAATCCATTCGCTTTGATTGTAACCTCTTTTACGGAGTTTTTTCGGATGAAGCGGAACGGGAACGATCAAATCGATTTCGCCGAAACGGGAGTTTCGGAGTCGCTTTCCCGTTTCCTTTCCCAACATTCGGCCCATTTCCTTTTGCCCGTGGTATTTTATTTGATGAACCAACTGCTGTACCCGGTTTCCTTTTTTGAAAAAATATCCGGCCGCGGCATGTTCCACCTCTACCCTGCCCCAAAACATTTGCGCCACGAGATTGTCTTGATCACTGTAAAAGCCGGTGGCAGGCAACTCGTGCAGGCAATGCCCGCATACATATTCCTCGCCGCGCAGCAGCCCCGTCGAACAACAAGCACAGATGTTCGGATAAAACAAATCGACAAAACCCTTAAAAACATCCGAAAATGCAAAAGCCATCAATAGTTACCGGTTGAAGTTTGATGACCAAAGATAGGATAAATTTTCCGTATGCCGACGTTACCGTAAAAATCCGTATTTTTGCATCTTTACCAAAAATAGATTGGTCAGAATGAAACTTTGGGATAAGGGAACGGAAGTGAATAAGGAAATCGAACGGTTTACCGTCGGTCTCGATCGGGAAATGGACCTGTATTTGGCGCCTTTCGACGTGCTCGGCACCATGGCGCACATCCGCATGTTGGAAAGCATCGGGTTATTGACGTCCGAAGAATTGTCGATGCTCGAAAAGGAATTGCGCGTGATATATCGACAAATCAAGGATCATGATTTTCGAATCGAAGACGACATCGAGGACGTACATTCCCAAGTGGAACTGATGCTTACCCGTAAACTGGGTGCCACGGGCAAAAAGGTACACAGCGGACGTTCGCGTAACGATCAAGTGTTGGTGGATATTAAATTGTTTCTCCGCAGCGAAATCGAAGAAATCGTTACAAGCGTTGTTCGCTTGTTCGATGAATTGACGGCGCAAAGCGAACAATACAAAGACGTGTTGATGCCCGGTTACACGCATTTGCAGGTGGCCATGCCGTCGTCGTTCGGATTGTGGTTCGGCGCTTATGCCGAAAGCCTTGTCGACGACCTTCGGTTGATGTCGGCCGCATGGCAGGTTACCAATCAAAATCCGCTCGGATCGGCTGCCGGTTACGGGTCTTCATTTCCGCTCAATCGTACCGCAACCACCGAACTGTTGGGTTTCGACGACTTGAATTACAACGTGGTGTATGCGCAAATGGGTCGCGGTAAAACCGAAAAAACCGTTGCATTTGCTCTCGCGTCCGTTGCCGCCACCTTGTCGCGTTTCAGTATGGATGCCTGCCTGTACATGAGTCAAAACTTCGGATTTATCAGCCTTCCCGATGAATTGACGACGGGTTCGAGCATTATGCCCCACAAAAAAAATCCCGACGTTTTCGAATTGATCCGCGCCAAATGCAACAAAATACAAGCATTACCCGGTGATATTACGCTTTTGATCAATAACCTTCCTTCGGGTTATTTCCGCGACATGCAAATCTTGAAAGAGACGCTTTTTCCCGCATTGGCGGACATGAAGGATTGCATCGAAATGCTGACGTACATGGCGGGAAAAATCATCGTCAACCAAACTATCTTGAACGACGAACGTTATCGTTATCTTTTCAGCGTGGAAGCGCTCAATAAACTGGTGCTTGAAGGCGTTCCTTTCCGCGACGCGTACAAACAAATCGGGACGGCGATCAACGAAGGTCGTTTTGTCCCCGAACAAAAAACGGAACATACACACGAAGGAAGCATCGGAAATTTATGCAACGATCGGATACGCTTGAAGATGGAAAATGTTCTTCGAAATTTTTCGTTTGACAAAGTGAATCTCGCATTGGACAAACTGATAGAGAGTGAAAAAGATTAGTGGAAACCGGCGGTTCGATGTAACCTCTTTCAACAAAAATCGTATACTTTTTCATGAAGCAAAATATTTTTCGGAATCATCAAATTCCCGGTGTTCATTTTAAAATTTATTTGCGAATGAAGAGATTTTTGGTTTATGTTGCCTTGGTTGTTGCGGGATTGAATGTTCAAGCGCAAGCCGTTCCGTCCGAGGAAGAAAACATTCCTTTTTTGATGACCTTCGGAAACAAGGCGGAAACATCGTGGGGCGACGACGATTTTTCGCAAACGTTCTTTTTCGTGGTGCCCGAATCGTATAAAGGTTTGGTATTTATTCGCGTGTTCGACCCCGATATCGGCGGAATGTACGATGAGTTAAACGGTTTTTTCGATACCAAAATGCAATACTCCGTTTACGGAGGTAAAGAAGCTTATACCAGTCCCAAAGCGCAAGGCGTTGATCCGGAAGGTCCCACCAAAACCGGGAACTTGTTGGCAACGAAAACATTCGGCGTTGACCCGAAATACGATAATAAATGGTATACGTTCGGACCGTTCAGTCCCACCGAAGGCGAGTTGTATTCCAAGTTCGGCGGCTACATCTTCAAAGTGATTTGCGACGGGGTTGCCGGCGACGACGGAAACATGTATCGTTATTTCATGAGTACGTCGGCCAACGAGAATATTCCCATCGAAGGCGGTAATGCTTTTTCGTACGAATATTCGTTCCGCATGCACGATAATCCGAAAGAAGTGTCGCACATCTATCCTTATGTGGATCAGGAGTGTCTCAAGATAAAACAGGCAAATTTCGATTGGGATGATGACGGAGTGATCCGTGTTTCGTCCGAAGTGAGACGCGAACTATCTTGCCTCGTTTCGGGTGATAACGTGTGGGCCGAAAGCGAATTCGCCATCTTGGACGGTGAAAAGGGAAAATCGCTCGATTTCCAATTCATCAAAAAAGCATCGCCCGCCATCAAGAACAATAACGTGGTGATCAACGTACGTAACCAATTCGGCGAATTGATGCCGTTCTTCTCGAGTCCGATCGGCGGTGTGCCCAAATATAAATACGGTATCAACGTACGTAAGAAACCTGCCAAGTAACACACATCTAAATTCGGAAACCGACAATGAGATCCGCATTTGCTTTGTTGATCATATCCGCGACCGTATGGCTGTCAGCGGGTAGCATCGGCAATGCTCAGATATATAAATTTCGACAATACGGCATCGACAAAGGTATTTGCCATCATACCGTTTATGCCATTACCCAAGATAACCATGGTTATATTTGGTTTGCCACGGGAATGGGATTATGTCGCTATGACGGGTTCCGATTTGTAACTCCCGATGTGAATTTGCCTTCGACAAATGTTGCAACGGCTTTTAAAGACAGCATCGGCAATCTTTGGTTCGGATATAACGACGGACTTTTGATACGATATGACGGATTCGATTTTTCCGTCGTCGATACTTCGCAAAGCAAAACATCCGTCAATCAAATCATTCAAGGGCCGAAAGGAGAAATATTGGCGGCAACACAAACCGAAGGAATCACCAAGGTTACCGCCGACAATCGGATAGAACGCCTTTCGCTTGACTTAACGAATGGATTTATTTATTCGATTTGTTTCGCCGGGTCCGATAAATTATTGGTCGGTTGTCAAGACGGTTTGTTTCTGTACAATTATCGGGATGACGTACAAAACTTGACACTTTTCGCAAAACCGGATTCTTTGTCCGACATTGCCGTGCCGGCAATTATCCCGCAAACGGGAGGAGGAGGTTATTGGATCGCAACGGAGGATGACGGTATTTGGCATCTCGCTTTCAACGGCGAACAGCCTGTCGTTCGATCGCTGCATATACCCGAACTTGCCGATGTGCGTGTTCAGTCGATTTACGAGGACGATCAAAAAAATCTTTGGGTATCCACTTTCGGGAAAGGTCTTTTTCGCGTACGTCTCTCGAATAACCAAACCGTCGAAAAAGTATACAATTATAACAGCAGTAACGGCTTAGGCAGCGATTACATCAAACAGGTATTTTTCGACAATCGTCGAAATCTTTGGGTAGGAACAACCGGGCAAGGCGCCGCCGGATTGACCAATTTGGCCGTTTCGTTTTTCGAAACGATCGATCCCGCTGTCAATAATGCCACGGCCGTTTTGTCGACGAATAATTCGGAATATTGGATTGCCGGACGAGGTGCCGTTATCAGAGTCGCTTCCGAACCGGGAAAAACATCCGGCGCAATAAGTCGAATCAACGGCATTCCCAATGACGGAATAACCTCATTGTATTTGGACGAAAAAGGCATTCTGTGGATCAGCACGGAAAAAAACGGTATTTATAAATCGGACAATAAAAAAAATAATTCGGCGGTTCCGTTTTTTCGATCGGAGAATTCTTTGGATAATAACATACAAGCCATTGCATCGTTGGGTAACGATATATGGGTAGCCTCGCGCAACGGGGTTTTGGTTATCGATACGCAAACGGGAAAAATCGTCGACAGATACAATACGAATGACGGGTTGCCGCACAACAACATTCGGGATATTTTTAAGGATTCGAAAAACGCTATCTGGATTGCGACCAACAGCAACTCGGTTCTTGCCGTCAATGAAGATCGTCGACATGTACTCGAAAATGAAGGCGAAACGGAATTTTCGGCCATCACCGAGGATGCGGACGGAAATATTTGGGCGGGAACACTCGGGAAAGGGGTGTATTTGTTCGATGAGAAAAATGACACGGTATACAATTTCTCCGCACGTAACGGGTTAAAATCGGATTACTGTTACGCGGCCGTTTTCGACGGCATCGAACATGTATGGGTGGGCCATCGTTTGGGCGTAAGTCGCATTAACATCAAACGTAAGACCGTTACCGTTTACGGCCCGGAAAACGGATTGACCGGTGACGTAAATCCCAACGCCATGACGGTGAACAAGAGCGGCGAAATATTGGTCGGCATGACCGACGGGGTGATGGTATACGACTTGAATACCGATCGAACACACGATCAAGCGCCCATGCTTAATCTCGTCGGGGTAACCATCGGAGACAAATCGTACCGCCCCGATAAACCCGTAACGTTATCGTACGGACGATACAAAGTGCAATTCGATTTTATCGGTTTGCAATATTCCAATCCCGAATCGGTGACGTATCAATATGTCTTGCAAGGTTACGATTCCGAATGGTCCGAACCGACAAATCTCAATTCCGCCGTATATCCCCGTTTGGAAGACGGTAATTACAAGCTGTGGGTAAGGGCTTGCAACAGCGAAAATTGCACCGAGGAAACCATGTTGTTCACGCTCAAAATACGAAAACCGTTTTGGAAAACATGGTGGTTTATTTTGTCGATGATTGCGGCAACCGTCGGCGGGGTGTATCTCATCATCATGGTGAGAGAACGCAACCACCGAATACAACAGGAATACCTTGAGCGGGAATTGGCGGCGCGGACGAAAGAAGTACGCGAACAAAAAGAAGAGATCGAGGCCAAAAACAGAGATATTACCGACAGTATCAACTATGCTCAACGCATACAGTTCAGTGTTTTACCGTCAACGAGCACGCTATTGGAACAGTGTTCGGGTGCATTCATTTTTTACCGACCGCGCGATATTGTCAGCGGCGACTTTTATTGGTTCGATCATTTTCCGGAATCCCACCGTTTGTTGGTTGTCTGTGCCGACTCCACGGGACACGGCGTTCCCGGCGCTTTCATGTCGTTGATCGGAACCACGTTGATTAAAGATATTGCCGAACGTCCCGAAATTCAAACACCGGCCGATATTTTGTATCGTTTGGACGAAAACATACAATCGACGCTCAATCAGAATCAAGAGTCGGAACATGCAAACGACGGAATGGACATCATCGTCTGCGACATAAATACCGAGACGAAATACGTAAAAATAGCATCGGCCATGCGTCCGTTCATTATATATCAAAACGGCGTGCCTACGGCGTATAAATGCAGTCGATCATCCATCGGAGGACAACCGGTCAAAAACAAAGTTTTCGATACGACGGAAGTACAATTGTCCGTCGGCGATACGATTTACATGTTTACCGACGGGTATACGGATCAGTTTGGCGGCCCGTCGGGCAAAAAATTCAAGATGAATCGTCTTCAAAACATTCTCGACGACATTCACACCCGCGACATGGAAGAACAACACCGGGTAGTTAAAGCAAATTTCGATTTGTGGAAAGGATCGCTCGATCAAGTGGACGACGTGTTGTTGATCGGTGTGAAACTTTAAAATTTGGTTATATAACAAATTCGGCGGCATTCGGAATATCCTCACTGCCGCCGAAAAACTTATGTTTTAATATTTTCCTTTTCGTGCGCTTTTGGACTCCTTCCGCGCATTCGGATAACTATAAATTCAATCTTCTGCCTTTCGGGTATTTCACGCCGTAACGTAAATCAAACGTTTCGGTTGCGCCCGGCGCAAGCTCGAATTCCCATGTTAATGTCCCTACTTCTTTGTTTTCGTGAGGTTTTCCGGTATATCCGGATACTTCCACCACAATATCTTTTTGAGTCGATAACGGGTATTGGTCTTTAACGATCATACGAACGGGAACGTTTTTGGTATTGATCACCGAAATTCGGTACGCAAATTCTTGCTTCACGTCCGATCCCAAAAATTTGACGCTGCTCATGTCCCGCAGTTTTTCGCGTTTTACCGTTACGCGATTGTCTTGCCCCAATGTCAAATCAAGCGTTTCGCGCGTATCGTCGGGGTTAATGTAGGTGGTTCCGGTATAGCTGCCTTCAATGGTGATATTCGCTTTTCCGGGAAGTAAGTTCAATTTTTCCCTATTTTTAAGAGAAGCCGTCAAGAATACGGCCTTGTCCGCTTTTGGAAAACAATAATAACGATAATCGGCTTCCGTATCGACCGAACGCAATAGTACGTTTTGCGGATTTCCGTTACCCGAGATGGTGTACGGAAGGTCGATTTTATACGTCACATCGATTTCACTCTCGGAAGCGGTCACGTAATCTTCCATACCCGCTTTCAACGTAATCACCACCACGCCGTTGGCCGCTCTCGAACCATAAATGGCCGTTGCCGAAGCATCTTTCAACACCGTCATGTCTTTAACGGAATTTGGATCGAGCGACGCCACGTACTCCGCCGACACCGGCTCGCCGTCGACGACATACACGGGTTGACTGTCGGTTCTCACACTTCCCGCACCTCGAATCTTTATTTGCGACTCTTCCGACACTTCCGACTCGGGAACTGCTCTTTCATACGATAAACTGTTTTGCATCGGTGCATTAAAGCTTTTCGAACGAACATTTGCCGACACATATTCCAAAAACCAAGCCTGCGGTATCGGGGCAACTCTTCCGTTAGCGGGGGTCGCCGCGGAAAGCGTCAAGTTCACTTTATTCCAATCCAATCCGGTTGTTTGCCGAATGTCCGCCTTATAAACGATTTTCAGCGGCTTGTCCGTTCCCGTCATTTGCAAATCGTAACACGGTTCCCACAAAGCCCGATCAGTGTAATAGCTTACGGTGATTTCATAATCGCCCGCTTTCGGATTCAACAATTTCAGTTGAAGTCGTCCCGATATCTTATCGTTTTTCCGTTTTTCCGAATCCCGTTGTCGGGTAAACGAATTGATTTTTTCGGTTACTTCTTTCTTGCGGACGGTATATGCGGCGGTTTCGCCGGCCAACTCGGTCGACTTGCTTTTGTAATAATCCATCATCTTAACCAATTCGTTGACACTGACGCCGTTTTGCGTACCGCCTATGGAATTGTTGGCTTTCAACAATTTCATCAAATCGTCGTTGATGAGCAACTTGGTTTCGATGCGGGCAAGTTCTTTATTGTATCGATCGATGGAATCCTGCAATCGTTTTACGGTTGCATCCGTCGGTTTGTCGGCAAGGTAGTTTTGCGAAAAACCGTGCGATACGACCGTTACTCCTCCGGGAATGTTTATTTTCAAACTGTTCTCGTCAATCGAAGGCGACAATCCCTCAATGTACAAATCGTTATCTCCTTTAATCAACGACGTTTTTGCCGTATGAATCAATTCCGCTCCCGGACGATAGACGGTTGCCGATTCGAGTTTGGCGGACACGGTACGAATGTCGTCATCGGCTGCCGAACATATCGACAGCGGGAATAATACCGAAACAATAAATGCTGATCGGATAATCGTCGAAATCATAAGATAAAATTTATGATGAATGTTTTTTCGGGGAAACCAACTCCAACGTGTGCCCCATCTTATCGTATTTGGTTTGAAGATATTTTTGATTGTACGAATTCGGAGCCACTTCAAGCGGCACGTTTTCCACGATACGAATGCCGTAACCTTCCAAAGCAATCCGTTTTACGGGATTATTGGTCATCAAACGGATCGGGCCCAATCCCAATTCGTGTAAAATACTTGCTCCGACACCGTAATCGCGTTCGTCGGCTTGAAAACCGAGATCGATATTGGCCTCCACCGTGTCGCGACCCTCTTCTTGAAGTTTGTAAGCACGTAACTTATTGAACAATCCGATGCCGCGGCCCTCTTGGTTAAGGTAAACCACCACGCCTTTTCCTTCCTTTTCGATCATGCGCAAGGCTTGATGAAGCTGTTCTCCGCAATCGCAACGATACGAACCGAGTATGTCGCCCGTGAGGCATGAGGAATGCATTCGCACCAATACCGGCTCATCCGGTTGCCACGAACCTTTGATGATGGCCAAATGTTCCAAATCATTAGATAATTGCAAAAATGGTATTGCCTCGAAATCGCCGTATTTGGTCGGTAATTTTACCCGCACGCCCTGTTTGATGATGGATTCCTTTTGCAGACGATATTTGATCAAATCCTCGATGGAAATGATTTTCATGTCGTATTTTTCGGCAAGCTCCAGTAATTGCGGTAATCGTGCCATCGTACCGTCTTCGTTGAGTATTTCGACCAAAGCGCCTCCGGGTTGCAATCCGGCCAAACGGGTAAGGTCGACAACGGCTTCGGTATGTCCGGGACGTCGCAACACGCCTTTTTCGCGGGCTTTTAACGGAGAAATATGTCCGGGACGTGCCAAATCTTCGGGACGGGTATCGGGATCGACCAACGCGCGAATGGTTTTTGCACGATCGGACGTGGAAATACCCGTGGTACAGCCGTGACCGATCAGATCCACCGAAACGGTAAACGGCGTCCCGTGCAGCGAAGTGTTAACTCCGACCATCATGTCCAACTCCAATTCCAAACAACGTTTTTCGGGCAGGGGAGCACACACCATTCCGCGTCCGTATTTGACCATGAAATTGACGATTTCGGGAGTGATCGTTTCGGCCGCACAAATGAAATCGCCTTCATTTTCGCGGTCTTCATCATCCACCACAATGATAACTTTGCCGTTGCGAATATCTTCTACGGCTTCTTCTATGGTATTAAGCTTTCTTTGCGACATTATCGATTTTAATGCATTATAAACGTTTGCCGGTTTTTGCACCCGCAAAAACCAAAAATTGATCGCAAAGATACAAAAACCGTTTCCGATAAGAAAGATATCGAATTTCGTTATCTGATTTTTCGAGGATCGACTCGTGTTACAAAACGAATTATATTCCCGGCACCGAAGCAATGGAAGCAATCGAATATTTCCCCGATAAGGTCGAAGGGAAATGTTCGTTCGTATAATAAAGACAACAACCGTTGCTTTAAATTATGCTGTTCAATTCGTTAATAAGGTTTCTGTTGGCGCCCGTAATGCTCTTTAGTTCGTTGCGCAAACCGACTTTTTGTATCCAAGCTTTTAAATACAGATATATCCACACGGGGAAAATAATCGCAGCAGCAATCGGTTGCCAACCGGCAGTTTTCTTGATTTTATAATTACGAAGCGACGCACGCGGATATTCTTCCACGGTTTCTTTAATCATGTCAATATCCGACTGTTGAAGTATTGCCTTGAGATTATCGTAACGATTGCCTATTTCGGTCAGTTTTGTATCCTCGTTTTTGTACCATATTTTGGAAAACCGCATGATTTTTCCGAGATTTTCGTCCAAATACAAGTTACATTGATGCGATAATTCGTCGAGTTTGTCGATCATGCTTTCGGGCATTAAATCGGTTCGATCGGCCTCATAAAGAATATCGTGTCGCGGCGAACGATGCGTAACAAAAATAAAGTTCAATCCTTTTTTGATATAGCTGAGATACAGATCGCGGTCGAAAATGGACGAATCGCGCGTGGCTTGATATGTCAAAAAGACCCCGATGGGCAATACGATAAACGTGGACATCCACATGCCTTCGAAAGGCGTCATGGCTCCTTCGCGAGCCGATTTTTCGCCGATCATCGACACCACGTAATACAACACGAAAAAAATGACGGCAATGATAACGGGAGTACCTATTCCTCCTTTCCGTATGATGGCGCCCAACGGTGCGCCGATGAAAAAGAAAATGATACAAGCGAGCGACATGGTGAATTTACGATGCCATTCGATTTCATATTTCCACGACCGCTTGTTCTTATCATCCAACTCATAAATAACCCCGGCAAATTGATCTTTTTGCGCGCGGGCTTGGTTAATAGCTTCCCGAATGGCCATTTGCTTCTTAGCCTTCGTTTCTTTGTCGAAATTCGCCATGAAATTGTCGGGAACTTTTGTTCGAAGAGACGTATCAACGGACATTTGAGCAAGCTCGGGAGTTCGATAGGTCGGTTGCACCATTTTCCGAAGCTGATCTTCCTGCGTACCGATGACTACATCAAGAGAATCGATGGTATATTTCAATTGATTGAGATTCATCATCTGATAACTCTGCTTGAAAATCTGCTCGTCTGAACGAATCAAGTCAAATCCGGGCAACGTCATTCGAAAAATTTGTTTATCGAAAAAATCGTGACGGAAAGGATATGTTTTGAGGGGTTTATTGATCGTCGACCGATCAACCATGTCTACATAGCTGTGGCCATGGTACAAGATTATTTCGAGAAAACGTTTGTCGGTCGTCACCGCCATATGTCCCGAATCGGCCAATATTACCGACGTGTTGCCCACTTTTTTGGTATGATCGTATATCCGAAGATCATACAATTGATTGTTTTTATAGTTTCTCCTGCCGATACGAATACTATACCCTTCGATACCGTTGTAAAATATGCCTTCGCGAATTTGCAATTCAGGACGTTGCTGCTGAATGTCGTATATCAACGTGCGCATTTTCAAATTGGTGACGGGCGTCACGTTATTGGCAAACACGAAAGCGCCTCCGGCGATGACACACGAAAGAACAATCAACGGCAAGATGATGCGTTGCAAAGATATACCCGCCGCTTTAAGCGCTATCAACTCGTAATTTTCGCCCAAATTACCCATGGTAAAGATGGACGCCAGCAACACCGCCAACGGAAATGCCATAATGGACAATTGAGCGGAGGTGTACAACAATAATTCGCCGATAACCGACAGGGCTAAGCCTTTACCGATAAGGTCATCAATATATTTCCACAAAAACTGCATCAACAGCGTAAATACCACAATCAGGAAAGCCATGATAAACGGCCCCATAAATTGCTTGAGCATAAAACGATGCAGAATTTTCATTGATAATATATCAAGATTTTAAGGGTTGGTTTTCAATCCGTGAAATTAAACCCGAAAATCGAAACTTAAAAACTTTTATCCGACACTTCCTTCCAAACTGACAGCCAACAACTTTTGCGCTTCCACGGCAAATTCCATGGGCAATTGATTGATTACTTCGCGCGCATAACCGTTGACAATCAGCCCGACGGCATCTTCGGTACCGATACCGCGTTGGTTGCAATAAAACAATTGATCTTCACCGATTTTCGAAGTGGTGGCCTCATGTTCCACAATGGCGGAAGGATTTGCCGCTTCGATGTACGGAAAAGTATGTGCGCCGCATTTATCGCCCAACAATAACGAATCGCATTGCGAAAAGTTTCGAGCATTTTCGGCGTGTTTCAACACTTTTACCAATCCGCGATAACTGTTTTGACTGTACCCGGCCGATATTCCTTTCGAAACAATACGACTGCGCGTATTTTTACCGATATGGATCATTTTGGTACCCGTATCGGCTTGCTGTCGGTTGTTGGTCAGCGCCACCGAGAAAAATTCACCCGAAGAATTGTCGCCTTGCAGAATACAGCTCGGATACTTCCACGTAATTGCCGATCCGGTTTCCACCTGTGTCCACGATATCTTTGAATTGTCACCTTTACAAATACCGCGCTTAGTCACGAAATTAAAAATACCGCCTTTTCCGTCCTTATCGCCCGGATACCAATTTTGTACCGTCGAATATTTGACTTCGGCATTTTTGGCAACCACGATTTCGACTACGGCCGCATGAAGCTGATTTTCGTCACGTTGCGGAGCCGTGCAACCTTCCAAATACGACACGTAAGCGCCTTCGTCGGCAACAAGCAACGTTCGTTCGAACTGCCCGGTATTGGCCGCATTGATACGAAAATAGGTGGACAATTCCATCGGACAACGCACGCCTTTCGGGATGTAACAAAAAGAACCGTCGCTGAAAACGGCGGAATTGAGCGCCGCAAAATAATTATCGGATATTGGCACCACCGAACCCATGTATTGCCGAACCAAGTCGGGATGTTCGCGTACCGCCTCACTGAACGAGCAAAAAATAATGCCGTGTTTGGCCAACTCTTCCCGAAAAGTCGTCTTCACCGAAATACTATCCATTACCGCATCAACGGCTACTCCGGCCAACAATTTCTGTTCTTCGAGCGGAATTCCGAGTTTTTCGAACGTTCGTTTCAATTCGGGATCGACATCGTCCATGCTCTCCAACGTCGGCCGCTGCTTAGGCGCCGCATAATAAATGATATCTTGATAATCGATTTCGTGAATGGTCAAGTGTGCCCATCGGGGCATGGTCATTTTTTGCCAAGCCCGAAAAGCCCGAAGACGAAAATCCAGCATAAACGGAGGTTCTTCTTTCTTTCGGGAAATCAATCGAACAACATCTTCATTCAACCCCTTCGGTATGGTTTCCGTTTCGATGTCGGTTACGAAGCCGTGCTCATATTCGCCTCGGGTAACCTTACGTAATATATCGTCTTGTTCGGTATTCATGAGAAAAACTGCATTTACGGGCTTCAAAATCGACCCGTACAACATCCGACAATATCTCGCCGGTAAAATCATGCAAATGTATAATTTTTTAACGACATGCCCGATATCGCAACGAATATGCGTTGGTCAACGCATTAACCGGATTAGCTTGTTATTGTCGTCAATAACCGTATATTTGCAGCTTTAATTGCAGGGGTAAATCAATGAACAATCTCGACGATAATCTGCTTCATCGGATTAATTTTCCTTCCGATATGAAAAATCTGAAGACGGATGAGATGGTCGAATTATCGGCACAACTCCGACAATTTATCATTGATGCCATCAGCCACAATCCGGGACACTTGGGTGCCAATTTGGGCGTGGTGGAACTTACCGTCGCGCTTCATCATGTTTTCGACACTCCCGACGATAAAATTATTTGGGATGTCGGCCATCAAGCATACGCGCA
Source organism: Bacteroidales bacterium (assembly GCA_031551455.1). Classification (GTDB taxonomy): domain Bacteria; phylum Bacteroidota; class Bacteroidia; order Bacteroidales; family UBA4181; genus JAIRLS01. The sequence continues at coordinate 16,671 of JAVBNP010000137.1, forward strand.
TAAAATACTGACGGGACGAAGGGATGCTTTTCACACCAACCGTAAATACGGCGGATTGAGCGGATATCCTAATCTTGCCGAAAGCGAATACGATGCTTTCGGTGTCGGACACTCGTCGACGTCTATATCGGCAGCGTTGGGTATCGCCACGGCTTCAAAATTGCAAAACGAGAAACGTCAAGTGGTTGCGGTTATCGGCGACGGATCGCTCACGGGCGGCATGGCATTCGAAGCGCTCAACCATGCGGGTGCGGCACGGGCAAACATGTTGGTGATTCTGAACGACAACAACATGGCTATCGATCCGAACGTAGGAGCGTTGAAAGAATACCTCATCGACATTACCACATCATACACCTACAACAAGATCAAAAAGGAAGTTTGGGATATCATGGGGAAACACACCCGATCGCGACGGCTTGTACAGCAAATCGATCGGGGGATCAAATCCGTTTTGATGAAACAGGGCAATCTGTTCGAAGCGCTCGGATTTCGCTACTTCGGCCCCGTGGACGGTCATGATGTGACCTATCTGACACGTGTTCTTCAAGACATGAAACACATCGAAGGTCCCAAATTGTTGCATGTGGTAACCGTTAAAGGCAAAGGATACGAATTTGCCGAAAAAGATCAGACCCGTTGGCATGCACCCGGATTGTTCAATAAAGAAACCGGTGAGATCATTCGCGTTTCGACCGGTCAACCTCAACCGCCGCTTTATCAAGAAGTTTTCGGACATACATTGACGCAATTGGCCGAAATGAACGATCGTGTTGTCGGGATCACTCCTGCCATGTCCACCGGTTGTTCCATGCATCATTTAATGAAGCGTTTCCCCGATCGTTTTTTCGATGTGGGAATCGCCGAACAACACGCGGTTACGTTCTCTGCCGGATTGGCGGCAAAAGGATTGATCCCTTTTTGCAATATCTATTCGTCGTTTTTGCAACGAGGTTATGATCAGGTGATTCACGATGCGGCATTGCAAAAATTACCGGTGATTTTTTGCATCGATCGTGCCGGATTGACGGGAGAAGACGGAGCAACGCATCACGGAGCTTACGATATGGCTTACTTGAGATGTATTCCCGGTATGGTTATTTCGGCGCCGATGAACGAAATAGATTTGCGTAATCTGATGTATACCGCTCAAACGGGAGCATGCGGCCCTTTTTCGATACGTTATCCGAAAGGAAGCGGAGTAACTCCCGATTGGGAAAAACCGTTTCAATTGCTTCCCGTTGGAAAAGGGCGCATCATAAAAGAAGGAGATGATATTGCTCTTGTCGGTATCGGCACTGCGGGAAATTCGATCATTGAAGCATGTCGGCGACTTGAGGAAGAAGGTATACATGCCGCACATTACGATATGCTTTTCTTGAAACCCTTGGATGAAGAATTGTTGCATCACATTTGTCGCAAACACAAACATGTGATAACGGTAGAGGACGGCACCATTGTCGGCGGATTAGGGAGCGCCGTCATGGAATTTGTCAACGACCATGCCTATTCCGTTCGCGTAAAACGACTCGGTATCCCCGATCGCTTCATATTACACGGCACCGTTCGAGAACTTCAACGGGAATGCGGATACGATGCCGAAGGTATTACCGATACGGTCAAAAATATCTTACAAAGACAAACGCTCTCGCACGTGGGATAAATCGGACGTCATCATCCGTATTTTTCGGTCGATTTGCTCGGCTTCCGGTCCGGTTCCGGGAAATATAATATCAATTTTCGTCATCAATATTCGATGTTTTTTGTTTTATTTGCATGACAAAATCAAAAATCATGAGGATTACCAAAGAAAAAAGTATCGGATTGATCATTGACGTACAGGAACGTTTGATACCCGTAATATACGAAAACGAAAAAATCGTTCGGAACATACAAACCTTGATCGGCGGCTTAAAGCTGCTGGGAATACCTTTGCTGTTGACGGAACAATACCGTAAAGGGTTGGGCGAAACCATCGAACCTTTGCGCACATTGCTTGAATCGGAACAACCGATGGAAAAAATTTGTTTCAGTTGTTGCGACGATCCGCTTTTCATGGAAACCTTGGGTTTAACAAACAAACAATTTGTGATTCTTGCCGGTATAGAGACGCATGTTTGCGTTATGCAAACGGCCGTCGATTTGATCGATTGCGGTTATATCCCGGTAGTTGTCGAAGATTGCATATCGTCGCGTACACCCGAAAACAAACGCATAGGTGTCGAACGCATGCGTAACGAAGGAGCAATTATCGGCAGCGTAGAATCCGTTTTATTGGAATTGTGCCGTACGGCCGGAACTTCCGTATTTAAAGAAATATCGAAAGCAATAAAATAACCCGAAGAAGTCTATTCCGAACATGTCAAAAGTATTGCTTTTCATACGCACCCACACCTATGTCATTCTGCTTTACATAGTAAGCATCGTTATCGTATGTTTTTTATTTCCGCGCGAGGGTAAATTTCCTTACGAATTTCAAAAAGGCAAGATTTGGGGGCACGAAGATCTGTATGCGCCTTTCGACGTCCCGATACTCAAAACGCAACAAGAGTTGGATGTCGAAAAAGACAGTCTCCGCAAAGCGTTTGCGTTGTATTACAACTATCATCCGGAAGTTGCGGAACAACAGAAAGCTCGTTATCGTCAAACGTTCGATAAACATTGGTTGACCGCAGATTTAAACGAACATGTGAGAAAAAGACTGTACGATACCGGTATTTCCTTGTTGGATTCGACATATCGTCGCGGAATCATTCAAGAAGAAGAAGGTTCCGGAATTGAAAGTCTCTCGGACAGGATCGTCATCATCAAAAATAACATCGGAGAAGAGAGCGATCGGGAAAGCGTTTTCACGCAAAAATCGGCCTACGAAATGATGATGAGACAGTTGGATAAATCGGAACGAGAAAATGAACGAGATTTCTTGAGAGATTTGGACTTGAATGACTTCATTTTACCCAATTTGTTTTTTAATGCCGACATAACCAACAAAGCAAAAGTAGAACAGACGGGGAAAATCTCGCAGACCAAAGGTCTCATCCCGATGAATCGGAAAATTATTGCACACGGGGAAGTGGTCAACGATGAGAAATATAATTTATTGACATCGTTAAAATACGAATTCGAAAACAAAGTGGGCACTTCCGGTAATTTTAACCGAATATTGTTGGGACAATGCATCATCGTGGTTTTTAGCTTCTTGCTGATATACTTGTTTTTGATGCTCTTTCGGCCGGAAATTTTTCGGAACACCTTGCGAACGGCTTTTCTCTTATTAATTGTCGTAATATTTGTCGGTTTATCCTGCATTGTCGTTCGTAACGAATATTTCAGCCTTTACATACTGCCGTATGTACTCATTCCGGTGATTATATGCACCTTTTACGATGCCCGAACGGCAACTTTTGTCTTTATGACAGCCATTCTTTTAATCGGATTTATTGCTCCCAACAGCTTTGAATTCGTTTTTCTCAATTTTGCGGCAGGAATCGTGGGACTTGTCAATGTTCGGTCCATTTACCGACGGGGAAACTTGTTCAAATCCATCGTGTGGATTATTTTGGCATACAGTGTCGTGTACACGGCCATGCTTTTAATTCAAGGTATCGATTTCCGACAGATCGACTGGATGAACTATGCGCGTTTCGGTATCAGCGGGGCATTATTGTTTGTCGTATATCCCACCATTTTCATCTTCGAAAAAACCTTCGGATTTATGTCCGACATCACCCTCATGGAACTGTCGGACACCAACCAACCCTTGTTGCGTAAATTGGCGGAAGCAGCTCCCGGAACGTTCCAACATTCTCTGCAGGTGGCCAATTTATCGGAAGAAGTCATACAAAAAATAGGAGGTAATCCGTTGTTGGTCCGCACGGCGGCATTGTATCACGACATCGGAAAAATCACCCGTCCCGCCTATTTCATCGAAAATCAATCGGGAGGACGAAATCCGCACGAAGATCTAAGCCCGGAAAACAGCGCTCAGATCATCATCGAACATGTGTCGAACGGCATCGAAATCGCCAAAAAGAACCGCATTCCGCAACATATCATCGATTTCATACGAACACATCATGGTACAACAACCGTTCGCTTCTTCTATCATCTCCATCAAAAACAAAATTCCGAAAAAAGAGTCGAACGTTCGAAATTTACGTATCCCGGCCCTATACCGTTCTCGAAAGAAATGGTGGTCGTGATGATGTGTGACGCCATAGAAGCGGCATCACGCAGTTTAAAGGAAATGAACCATCGAAATATCAGCGATTTGGTCGACAATATTGTTAATTATCAAATTTTGGAGGATCAATATAATGATGCCAACATCACATACCGGGAAATCAATACGGCCAAACAGATTATCAAAAATCGTTTGATGAATATTTATCATGTACGTATCGAATATCCTAAAGAATAACAGCCCATCGACTTAAATTCGGCACCATACCATCATCCGTTGAAACATTTTGCTTATTTCGGGATACATCAATAAAATTTTATCAAAAATATTGCGGAATCAAAAAACAGTGTTACCTTTGCACCGCAATTGAACAAACACGGTGTGGTAGTTCAGCTGGTTAGAATACCTGCCTGTCACGCAGGGGGTCGCGGGTTCGAGTCCCGTCCATACCGCGTAAAAGCCTGATATCAAATTGATTATCAGGCTTTTATTTTTTACCATATTGCGTTTGTGTTGCAAACTCGTTTTCTGACATCATTATTAGCTGTACTAAAATACTGATAATTATAAAAAACAATTGTCAAAGATCGTCTCTATTTATTAAGTGAGTTGCCAAGAGCATTAATCAGATCATTATGAATTCTTTCTATGTCATCAAAAAGAATATTACAATCATTTATCCATTTATTTGCATCATTTTCATGTCTGTAAAACTTGTCGGTTTGTTTCTTAGCATCAATAATTAATTCTTGTAGATTTTTACTATCCTCAATAACTTTTTCTATGTTAGCTTTTGTTACATCATGATCTTCGTTTACAGAATCAATATCGTAATCGTAGCGAATTCTTAGTCGTTTTAAATCACTCCCAAAAGATTTTCTTACGCCTTTTTTATTCTGTTGCCAAGCTATACTATGCTTTTCTTTTTCAAAAAGATCTGTTTTCCCGATATGAACAATTCGTGCAAGATGAAAGTAGGAATAATAAAGTCTACTAATAATCTGACTAAAATAAGGATTTTCCTGCGTTGATAAAAACAGACAAAACAGTAAAAAATCCTTTGATTTTTGAATCAATTGATAGAATTCAATAGGGGAAACCGGGCGTTCAACAACACATCCAGTTAGTAGAGTGATACAAAGTATTATAAAAAATACTATTCGAAATAATCTCATACTAATTGTTTCAAAATATTTAAAACACAATATTACAAATAATTAATCTTTATATATCTGTAATTACCATGAACAAATACTGAAAACTATAACTCAAACAAGAGTGAAAAATATTTTAAGAAAAATGAAAAAACAGAATTTTCACTATAAAAACCATACCTTTGCAGTCCGAAATCTAAACACACATTGATGTTGCAAAGAGGCAAACAAATCGTGGGAGGTATCCTGTTGCTGATATTCATGGCTTATTATGTCAATATCAGCTTCTTTACGCATAGCCACATCATCAATGGCGTTACTATTGTGCATTCGCATTTCCATGATAAGGCGCACGCACAATCAGGGAAGCATACCGATAGCGAAGTAACGCTGATTTCGATGTTGTCTGCTCTCGAAACATGCGCAGTAGCGACGTTTTTTGCGGGGTTAGCCGTTTTCTTTCCGTTTGCAACAGTTACACCCGTTCTACGCGGGGTTCAATTTACTACAAACCGTATCGTCTGCGTTTCCTTGCGGGCACCGCCTTTCCATTCCTTTTGAGAAGACGTTTTTGAAATCTAAAAGATAATCATCCGCAGCATACGTGTTTTGCGGTTGCAAAAGACTTCTCGAATGCCCTGTTTGTGGGCATCTGCAACTTATTTACATCCCAAATCCAAAATTATTTTTCTGATGAACAGGATATTGATATGGGTATGCTTGTGTACCCTGCCGATTGCGTGCCAAAACAACCAAACCGCCGGCGAACACCCATCGGGTCTTCAATACCGTGGCGACACGGTGCACGTGGACGGGAGTTCAACCGTCAACTCCAAGATAAAACTATTGACTGTTGCCGATCGCGAGTACAGCGCCGAATTCAGCACCACAGGCGTAGTAAAAGCCATTGCAGGACAAATGGCTGAGGTCGCTCCGCCGTTCGACGGGCGGATCACCCGTTCGTTTGTGCAGTTGGGGCAGAAAGTGAATGCAGGTGCACCTGTGTTCGAGTTACATTCCGCCGATTTTTTCGAAGCGACCAAAAGCTATTTCCAAACACTTCAAACCAAAAAGACGAAGGAATTGAACCTGCAACGTCAACGCGATTTGGTGAAAAATGGTGTGGGCGTGGCGAAAGACCTCGAAGAAGCGGAAACCGATTACGAAATAGCCCTCAAAGATTATGAAGGCGCAGTGGCAACCCTGAAAATGTTCAATATCAATCCCGACGACATCATCATGGGGCAAGCCCTGAAAGTTACTTCACCAATCGGTGGCGAAGTAGTGCAGACGAATATCGTTATCGGGCAGTATGTAAAGAGTGATGCACAGCCTTTGGCAATTGTGGCCGAACTCAGTAAAGTATGGGTGGTGGCACAGGTAAAGGAAAAGTACATCAATGCTATATATACCGACGACAAAGTGGAAATCCGCACCGATGCCGATCCTGGGCAAATTGTTGCAGGACATGTATCGCACATCAGCGAGTTGATCGACGAGGAAACCCGTTCGATACAGGTACTGGTGACTTGCGATAACCGCGACCGCAAATTGAAACCGGGCATGTTCACGAATGTTCATTTCATCAACCGCCCGCAGGCGTCGCTGCTCGTTCCGTCTACGACCTTGTTGCAAAGCGAAGAGCAAACGTATGTTTTTGTCCGCGTAAGCGAAGGAAAATATATTAAAAAAACAGTGACGGCAACCACGGCTAATGGCGGAGAGTCGGTAATTACGGGAGGATTGAAGGCAGACGACGTAGTTGTTGCCGAAGGCGGAATTTATTTAATGGAGAATTGAGAAAGGAGAATTGAGAATTAATTGCATGAAAATTATTCTCCATTCTCAACTCTCCACTCTCAATTTTTAACTCCCCTTTCTCAATGTATTTTTAGTTGTTTTTACGATGCTTACCAAAAGACGTATTAATTCATCGCAATCTTTATGCAGCGAGTCAAATTCTGTTTGCGATAAAAACAGGCTATCCTTTAACAGCATCAGCCAATATTCTGTTTCATTGGCTTCTTTAAGGGCAATATTCATTTTATTCAAAAAATCAGCTTTTGATTGTGCATGTGCAGCTTCCCTGATCAAAGCCCCTATGGCTGTTCCGCTTCGCAAAACTTGTTTCGACAGCACAAATTCTTTTTTCTCAGTACATAACCATTTGTACACTCCAATAATTCTTAATGCAAACTTATATGATTTAGGTGCAAGTATGTTATCCACAATTATTAAGCATAAGATGAAGATATACAAAACTACAAATAATTCTCCATTCTCAATTCTCCATTCTCAATTATGATTAAGTTTATTAATATTCTTATCAATCGCCGCTGGTTAGTAGCTACGGTGTTTGTTATCGTGTCGGTGTTCGGTGTTTACTCGTGGACACAACTATCCATTGACGCCTACCCCGACATCGCCGACGTAACAGTCCAAGTAGTAACGCAGGTTCCCGGGCTGGCCGCCGAAGAAGTGGAACAACAGATCACAATCCCGCTCGAACGGGAATTGAACGGTATTCCTAACCTGCACGTGATGCGCAGCAAGAACACTTTCGGTCTGTCCATCATTATGTTGGTATTTAACGATGAAAAAGACGATTACTGGGCGCGGCAACGGGTGATGGAACGAATTGCAGGTGTTGACCTGCCTTACGGGGCACAACCCGAACTGAATCCGCTTACTTCACCTACGGGCGAGATTTACCGTTACATCATCGAAAGCAAGAACCATTCGTTGCGCGAGCTTACCGACCTCAATAAATGGGTGATTATCCCGCGCCTGCGGCAGATCAGCGGTATAGCCGACGTGAGTAACTTCGGGGGCATCACCACACAGTTCCAGATAGAGATAGACCCTGTAAAACTCAATCAGTACAACCTTTCATTGTCGGAAGTTACCGAAACCATTGAGCGAAACAATGCCAATGCGGGTGGGAGCATGATCAACCGTGGCGACCTGAGTTATGTAGTGCGCGGTATCGGACTTGTTAAGGATTTGGAGGATATGGGAAAAATCGTGGTGAAGACTGTGAATGGCGTTCCAGTATATCTCAATGATATCGGGACATTGAAATATGGTAACCTCGAACGCAAGGGAATTCTTGGTTTTACCGACGCCACACGCAACTACTCCGACGGCGTGGAAGGTATCATCCAAATGCTGCGTTTCCAAAATCCTTCCGAAGTATTGAAGGAAGTACACGCCGCGGTAGATGAACTTAACAGCGATATATTACCCGAAGGTGTCCATATACACACGTTTATGGATAGAACCAATTTAGTGGATGCCACATTGCATACCGTTTCGCACACCTTGTTTTTCGGAATGATCTTGGTGGTGGCCGTCCTGATCATTTTCTTAGGAAGCTGGCGCGGTGCCCTGCTGGTAGCGGTTACCATTCCCCTGTCGCTCCTTGTTGCCTTTATCCTGATGCACATCACCGATATTCCCGCCAACTTGCTTTCGTTGGGCGCTATCGACTTCGGCATTCTGGTGGACGGTGCGATTGTGATGATGGAAACGGTTCTGAAAAAGCGCGAGGATGATGCTGATGCGCCGTTGGAACAATCATCGGTTGTTCGCCGTGTGATGGAAGTAGCCAAGCCTGTTTTCGTCGCCACGCTTATCATCATAGTTGCCTATATGCCGTTGTTCGCTTTTGAACGGATCGAAAAAAAGCTTTTCACACCGATGGCCTTTACCGTTGGTTATGCCCTGTTGGGCGCATTGGCGGTGGCATTATTGCTGATCCCCGGCATGGCGTACTCCATTTACCGCAAGCCGCAGAAAATATACCACAACCGTTGGCTGGAAAAACTTATCCATGTTTACAAAAAGCAAACGGCGAACATCATGCAACGCCCGAAACGAGTGTTTTTACCTGC